>SKZB01000234.1 GCA_007127615.1 Phycisphaerales bacterium
ACGTCGTACTCACGGTTGCCGCTCATGAACTGGGTCGGCACCGCACCGTCCACCGCCTGACGAATCGCCGTGCCGACCTCCGAAACCCGCAATCCGAGATCCGCCGCCCGGGCGCGATCCACCACGACCCGCATGAGCGGGCTCTGATCCTCCCGGCCGACCTCCACGCCCTCCAGGCCGGGTATGTTCTGCAGCCGGGCGCTGATGTCGCGCGCGATGGTGCGCAGCGTATCGAGATCGTCCCCGATGACACTGATGGAAAGATCATCGCCGCTGGTGCCGAACTGAAGCCCGCGGATGCTCGGCGGGCGGACCGTGATCCGCGCCCCGGAGAGGTCCAGCGCGTTCAGGCGGTCCTGGGCTTCGGCAACCCACGCGCCGGCGGAGAATCCGGGCCGCGCGATCGCGGGGGAGAGTTGCACCCGGATATTCGAGGTGCCCGGCCGTTCGTTGATGATGCCGCCGCCGAGGTGGCCGCCGACCAGGGTGAAAATCGTCTCGACGTGCTCCATCTGCCGAATCGTCTCTTCGATCATCCGCGCCGCGGCGTCGGTTTCGTGGGGCGGCGTCCCGGGCGGAAGCACCATGCGCACGCTCACGTTGCCGTCATCGACCTGGGGCAGAAACTCCTGGCCCAGTTCCTCGGACAATCGCAGCGCGCCGAGCATCCCCACGATCGCCAGCGCCACCACCCCCCAGCGGAGTTTCAGGACGTACGGCAGCAGCCACGCGTAAAACCGCTGCAACTGCCGAATGAACCCGTTCCATAATCGAAGCGGCGGCGTGCGGTGCAGGCGGCTTTCAAAACGCACGTGCCCGAGAAGCGCCGCGAGCATCGGCACCAGCGTCAGCGCCGCCGCGAGGGTCGCCAGGATGGCGAAGGAGATCGTCAGAATCAGTTCGCGAAAGATCAACGCGGCCAGGCCCGTCATGAGCAGGAAAGGCGTGACCGCCGCAAGATTGGTCAGGGTTCCCGCCACGATTGCGGATGAGACTTCCGCCGCGCCGTCGTGCGCGGCGGCTTCGGGTGATTTTCTCAGTTCATCGCGGTGCCGGTCAATGTTCTCCAGCATCACGATTGAGTTATCCAGCAGCAGCCCGACGCCGAGCGCCAGACCGCCCAGACTGATGATGTTGAGCGTCAGATCACCCATGCCCATCAGCGCGAACGTCGCCATCAGCGCGATGGGAATGGAAAGACCGATCACGAAGCCCTTGCGCAGTGAGCCGAGAAAGAGCAATACCATGAACATGGCGAGCACGCCGCCCAGAATCGCGGCGGTACTCACGCTGACGATCGCGCCGCGGATAAAGAACGCCTGATCGTCGATGGCGACGTACTGCATGTCTTCGGGAAAGAAGCCGGAGCGTTCAAGTTGCGAAATGGTATCGTTCACCGAGTCAACCACTTCGACGGTGTTCGCACCCGGCAGTTTGAAGACGGACACCTGCGTGGCGGGCATGCCGTCGAGCCGGACGAAGAGTCGCTGTTCGCGGTGGCCGTCGTTGACGGAGGCCACTTCCGCCAGGCGGATGCGCCGGTCGACCCGCCGCTCTTCGCCGCGGTCGCGGGAACGGGGATGGGTCCCGGAGGCGGTGGTCCGGGAGCGGTTCCCGAGGTGGGGCAGGGTGATCAGAACGTTCTCAACGTCTTCGGCGGAGGTGAGCAGGCCGTCGGTTTTGGCCATGACGTCGAAGGTCGCGCTGGTCATCCAGCCGGCCGCGATGTCGACGTTTTCCGCCGCGAGGGTCTCGATCAGATCCTGCATGGTGAGGCCGTAGGAGCGGAGCCGCGCCTGATCGACGATGACTTCCATCTCCCGGACCATGCCGCCGGCGGCCTCGACGCCGGAGACGCCGTGAATGGCGATCAACTGCGGCGCGAGGCGGTGCTCGACCCAGTCCCGGACTTCCACTTCCGAGCGAATGGTGGAACTGAAACCGGCCTGCCAGACCGGGTCCTGGGAAGGATCATACTTATAGAGACGGGGCGGTTCGATATCGGGAGGAAGCTGGGTGCGGGCCAGCTCAAGGTAGCGCGAGGCGTCCTGCAGGGCGACGTTCAGATCCGTGCCGTACTCAAAGTGCAGGTTGACGTTCGTGCGCCCTTCCGAAGCGCGGCTGTCGATGTGAACGAGGTTTTCGGTTGAAGCGAGGTTCCGCTCCAGCACGCGGGTGACCTGCTCCTCCATGACTTCCGGTGCGGTACCGGGGTAGTTGACCGTCGCGCGGATCTGCGGGTATTCCACCGCCGGCAGCAGATCGATCGGCAGGCGGTCCATGAAGAAGACGCCGAGGACGAAGACGACCGAGGCAATGGCCAGTGTGCCCACCGGCCGCTGAATGCAGCGGTTGGCGATGCCCCGGCCGGTCTGGGTGGTCGAACGTGTCATCTGCAGGTGGGATCGTGCTCAGCGCGCGAGCGCGGACACTCGTCAGCCGCGCCAGCCGACAATGCGGACCGCTTCTCCGTCGGAGTTGTCGATCGGATTCGTGGCCAGAACAATTTCGCCCTCTTCGACGCCTTCCATCACCTCGGTCCACTGGCCCCGGGTGGTCCCGACCTCGATCGCGCGGCGCTTCAGCCGTTCGTCCTCGACGACGTAGACGTAGCTGCCCTCGTCATCTTCACCGATGGCCGCGGCGGGGACGGCCAGAACATCCGGCCGCTCGTCAATGGGAATGTTGATGCGGCCGAGAAAGCCCGGGCGAACGTTTTGGTCGTGGGCATCACGCGGCAGGAGAATCTCCACGGTAATCAGGCGGCTGGCGCGTTCGGCGGTGGGGGCGATGCGGCGGATCGTGCCCTCCAGCGGAGTGCCGGGCATCGCATCCAGACGCACGGGCACGGTCTGCCCGACCTCAAGGTGCACCACATCGAGTTCGGAGACGCCGATGCGAAGGACCAGTTCGTCCATGGCGGCGAGTTCGAAGCCGACATCATGGTTCTCAATCGCCTCGCCCGGTTCGATGAAACGGTCGACGATGACCGCATCGCGCGGCGCGGTCATGCGGCCGAACGCAATCCGGGTTTCCCACAGGCGGCGGACACTCGTGGCGACCGAAAGATCGGTTCGGGCCTGATCGTACTCGGCGTGGCTGGTAAGCCGATTCTCGAGCAGCTCGGCCTGCCGGGCATAGACCGCTTCGGCCTGGGCTTCCGTGGCCCGGGCGCGGTCAAGTTCAGCCAATGCTTCGGACATATCAAGCCGGGCGAGAAGGTCACCGGCGCGGACGCGGTCACCGACTTCCACCTCGACGGAATCAATCGTCCCGGAGGTACGGGCGG
>SKZB01000052.1 GCA_007127615.1 Phycisphaerales bacterium
ACGCTGCGCGATGTGTCACCCGGAAGGCACGTGATTGAGCAGGACAGATGAACGCGCTTCATCCGATTGATCGACCGCCGCCGGCTTCCCTTTCTCATGCAAATCCGTGAACACATTCAGACGGCCGTGGACTGGGCGAAACGGGTGATCACCCAGCCGCGCAGCGAGTTGACCGACTGGCAGCGCACGGCGCGGTTTACCTACGACCTGGGGTGGTACGGCTGGCACCAGTTGCGCGAAGACCGGGCGCCGCAGATGGCCGCGGCGCTGGCCTTCCGAACGCTCTTTGCGCTCCTGCCCGTGATCGTCGTCACCAGCGTGGTCTTCAAGGGCCTGCGCGGGGTGGACAAACTCCGGGAACTGATCGAGCAACTGCTCCACGGTGCGGGACTCGATGAGATGCAGGTCGTCGTCGGCGAAGACGGGGGGCTGGACGAGGAGGAAGCGTCCACCGTCACCGTGGGAGAGTGGGCCAGCGACCTGATCGCTCAAATCGGTGACATCAATCTCGAAACCCTCGGCTGGGTCGGCCTGGCCGTGGTGATCTACGCCGCCATCGCCATGATGGTCACGATCGAAAATGCGTTCAACATTATCTACCGCGCCCCGGAAGGACGCTCCTGGCTGCGTCGCCTGCCGATCTACTGGACGGTGCTCACGGTCGGACCGGCTGCGATCGGTCTGATTTTTTACTTCGAAGGGAAGGTGACGGCCGCCATGGCCGAACTGGGGGTCTGGGCGTGGGTGTTCACCATCAGTGGCTGGATCTGGGGCTACGCGGTTCTCTGGCTGCTTCTGGTCGGGCTGTACGCGCTGGTTCCGAATACGCAGGTGGCCTGGCGGCCCGCGCTGATCGGCGCGGCGGTGGCCGCGATCGGCATCATGGCGGGGAAGGAACTGCTGAGCGTCTACGTCCAGAATGCCTTTTCGTTTCAACATCTCTACGGCACCCTCGGCCTGGTGCCGGTCATGATGATCTGGGTTTACGTCATGTGGCTGGTCTTATTGTTTGGTTTGGAGGTCGCCGCAACATTGCAGGCCCTGGGCGGCCGGCGACTGGAACGGATGGAACGACAGCGGCAACGCACCGGCGTGGTCGATCCCGCCTCCATGCTGGTGGTGATGCAGATCGTGGCGGAGCACTTTGGTCAGGGCGACTCCGTGACCGCCCGCCGCATTACGGAATCGTCCACGCTGCCCGAACCGACGGTGTTGCGCATGATCGAGCGTCTGGTGGAGGCGAAGTTGATCCACCGGGTCAGCGATGGCGCGGTGACGCTCGCCCGTCCGCCGGAAGAGATCCGGGGCGATCAGATCGTCGAATTGGGCTACGAACTGCTCGACGAATCCGAGCGTGGCCGTAAATACAATGTGGTCAATCGTTTGCGTGAATCCCAGCGGGAGCTGGCCGCCGATTTTACGCTGGCGTCGCTCTTGCGCGCTGACGCCGAAGCCCCGACCAATCAAGCGGTTTCGTGACATGAGCCGATAATGCAACGGACGGCGGTCGCCGGAGCGGCTGCGCGAACTGATGGAGACCTGCCATGACCGCACGTCTTCCTGTACGTCTCGCCGCGACGGACTTGCGGCGTTCTCCTCAATCGGATCGCACCGTTGCCCTGCGACGGGTGCTCAGTGTCTCGCCCTCGGCCTTAACCATGTCCGACTCAACTCCACCGCAGAATGGAACCCATCCGCCCAACGGCCGGGCCAACGGCGTTCGGTCAACGGCACCGGATCCGATGCTGACGCCGCGCGTCATCGATCAGCGCGTGGTGCGCGAGCTGACCGATTCGCTTCGCGCCGTGCTGGATGACGCGCAGAACGCGTCCGAGCAGTTGCGGCAGGGGATCGACAATGCCGGAGTACAGAAAACGCAGCTGACCCAGGCGACCACTCAGCTTCAGGATCGGATCCGACTCGGCGCGCGCATGATCAAGGCGTTTCAGTCCCAGATCGTTCGCATCGAATCCGCCATCGAAGATTTCGTGAAGACCGAAAACAATGTCGATTCAATTCAGCGGGAAATCGACTCGCGGCTGAACGTCTTTCAAACCAGGCTCGACGAAATGGTTGACCGGGCGATCAACCGGGTCGACGAAGCGGCGGACGAACGTGAGCGTTCTCTGAAGGATCTTGAAGCGCGATTGAACACCGTACTGGAACGGACCGAGCGCATGACCGAAGCCGCCGATACGGCCGAACAGAATGTCTTCCGACTGGCTTTTCGGCAGGGCAAAGGTCTGCTCGGAATCGATGAACGCATCGCGCGGATGGAATCCATGCTGCAGCGCGCCGACGCCATGGCATCGGATCTGACGCGCACGACCACCCGGGCGGAAACGCAATGCCGGGAGGCCACCGGCCGGGTCGACGAAGGCGCCGAGGCGTACCGCCGGGCGCGCGAGCAGTTCGAAGAGTTGCGTCAGGAGATTCGCGGCGATCTCGCCTACCTCGATGAACGACGGGCTGAATCCGAACTGGATATCCAGACGTGCGAGGCGCTCGAACAGATGGTTGAGCGGCTCGAACCGTGGCGGACGCTGATCGAAGCGCACGATGATGCCACTTCGGATCCCTCCCGGCCGCAGGAACTTCCCGCGCCGGTGCGGCGGATGGTCGAAGCCGCCCGCGGCGAGTTCTCCCGCGAACTCGGGCGCCTGGCCGAGGGGTTAAGGCAACTCGCCGGTCCGGCCGGCGAAGCATCGGGCGCGACGACGACGGAAGTCGCAGCCGGTCCCGGGTCAGAGGCGCCTGCGATGAAGGTGACGGTTGGTGAAGAACTGCCGCCCGTGGAAACCGTGCGGCGCGACCCGGACGCGCGAGCATCGGGTGACCCGGACCCGGCGGCCGACCCGGCGGATTCATCCGCAGTTCAGGAAGATCAATCATCGGCTGTGCAAACCGTCCGGGAAGTGCTGACCGTGCAGCCGGAGTTCGGCTTGCCCCGGATCAGGGTTTCCCGCTGACGAGAGCGCGCACGTCACAACTGGCGACATTGCTCCCTCTTCCCGCGGGGACGATTCAATTCAGTGATCGTTGCTCGTGACGCAGCCAGGCGCGTTCGAGACGTTCCGGATCGCCGAAACACTCCGTGAAGATCTGAAGATGTCGTTCGCGGCTTTGGCGGCCGGGCGGTTGTTCTCGCATGCGCCGGAGATAGGTTCGCAGCTCCTCAGCGCGGAAACGGTTCATCCACGAAAAGAGAGCGTAACTCTGGTGGTAGACGGCCCGGACGTACCATGACGGAGCGCCGTTGAGATCGGTGAGTTGAACCAGTTCCGCAAC
>SKZB01000044.1 GCA_007127615.1 Phycisphaerales bacterium
AACGCGCCGGGAAGCGGCGAATCGCGCGAGGCAGGATTGATCGCTAAACTAGGCGTATGCCCGAAACCGCCGTCAAGACCGCCGCCGAAATCCGCCGGGACTTTCTCGATTTCTTCACCGAGAAGTACGAACACACCTTCGCGCCCTCCTCCCCCGTCGTGCCCCACGACGATCCGACGCTGCTGTTCACCAATGCCGGGATGAACCAGTTCAAGGACGTCTTCCTCGGCCAGGGTGAACGGGAGTACTCCCGCGCGGTCAACAGCCAGAAGTGCATCCGCGCCGGCGGCAAACACAACGACCTCGAGGACGTCGGCAAGGATACCTACCACCACACCTTCTTCGAGATGCTCGGCAACTGGTCGTTCGGCGATTACTTCAAGGCCGAAGCGATCCGGTGGGCGTGGGAACTGCTCACCGACGTCTGGGGGCTCGACAAGGACCGACTCTACATCACCGTCTTCGAAGGCGATGAAGCGGACGGCCTCGAACCGGATGAAGAAGCCGAACGGCTCTGGAAGGAGCACACGGACATCGATCCCGGCCACATTTCACGGTGGGGCAAGAAAGACAATTTCTGGGAGATGGGCGACAGCGGCCCGTGCGGGCCGTGCTCGGAGATTCATTACGACGCCACGCCGGACAAATCCGGCGGCGATCTCGTCAACCGCGATGATCCGCAGGTCATCGAGATCTGGAACCTCGTCTTCATCCAGTTCAACCGCGACCGGACGGGCCGGCTGACGCCCCTGCCCGCAAAGCACGTGGACACCGGCATGGGCTTTGAACGCATCGCGCGGGTCCTGCAGGGCAAGACGAGCAACTACGACACCGACATCTGGATGCCGATCTTCCGCGCGATTCAGGAGAAGACCGGCGGCCGGCCCTATCGCGGGGATCTGGAAGACCACACCGATACCGCCTACCGGGTGATCGCGGATCACATCCGCTGCCTGACGGTGGCGATCACCGACGGCGCGGTCCCGAGCAACGAGGGCCGGGGCTACGTCCTCCGCCGCATCCTCCGCCGCGCGGTGCGCCATGCCCGGCAGACCTTCGGCGTGGAGCGGCCCGTCCTCTGCGATCTCGTCGACAGTGTGGCCGAGTCACTCGGTGAAGCGTTTCCCGAGCTCAGGCAGGATCCACCGCGGGTCGCCAGGATCGTTCGTGAAGAAGAAAACGCCTTTCTGCGCACGATTGATCGCGGGATTGAACACTTTCACGACGCCGCGGAACGATCCGAGAGCAAGACCATCCCCGCGGAAGACGCCTTCAAGCTCCACGACACCTACGGCTTTCCCATCGATCTCACCAGCGTCATGGCCGAAGAGCGCGGCATCGCGGTCGATGTCGCGGGCTTTGAGAAACTCATGGAAGAAGCTCGCGCCAAATCCCGCGCCGGGGCGGAGAAGGATGAGTCCTTCACCCTCACCCCCGGCGCGATCGACGCGCTCAAGAAGATGGGCGTCAAGCCCACCGATGATCACCACAAGAACACCGGCCGTCCGGTGATGGGAAAGGTCAAGGCGATCTGGAACGGCGCGGACTTCGACAACCTCGCCTCCATCAACCGCCGCGTGGCGATCATCACCGACAAGACGAACCTCTACGCGGAAGCGGGCGGCCAGGTCGGCGATCGCGGCGAGATGCACGATGACTACGAACCCGGCTACGGGGTGACCGCCACCGAAGCCCCGACCAGCTTTGAAGTTGAGGACACGCAACTGATCGCCGGCTACGTGCTTCACCTCGGGCGCGTGACCAGCGGCGAAGTGCATGTCGGCGATGATCTGGAGATTCACGTCGACCGCGCGCACCGCGATCCGGTCCGCGCCAACCACACCGGCACCCACCTGCTGAACTTCGCGCTCCGGCAGGTGCTCGAAGGCGAAGAGGTCGATCAGAAGGGATCGCTCGTCGCGCCGGACCGCCTGCGGTTTGACTTCTCCTGTTCCAGGGCGATGACCACCGCGCAAATCGAGCAGACCGAACGCCTCGTCAACGAGCTCATTGACCGCGACCTCCCGGTCCATGCCGACACGGTGCCGCTGGAGATGGCGAAGAACATCCGGGGCGTGCGCGCGGTGTTCGGCGAAAAATATCCCGACCCGGTGCGCGTCGTGTCGGTCGGGCCGACGATCGAGGAGATTGCGGCCGATCTGGAAAGCAAAACCTGGGAAGAAAGATCGATCGAGTTCTGCGGCGGCACGCATCTCGAATCGACGAAGCAGGCGCGACACTTCGTGATCGTGAAGGAAGAGTCGCTCGCCGCGGGCATCCGGCGGATCACCGCCCTGACGGGCGTCCCCGCCCAGGCCGCGGATCAGGCCGGCCACGATCTGATGGAACGCATCGAGGCGGCGAGGGGCAAGGTCGAAGCGGATCTGCTGTCTGAGTTTGATGAGATCAGCGTCCTGGCGGAACAGATCACGACCGGCGCGGTGCTGCGCGTTAAAATCCGGGCCGCCCTTGATGCGCTGCGTGAAGAGGTCAAGAAGATGCGGAAGGATGCCCGGGCCGGCTCACGCGAGAAGGTGGTCGAACGGGCGCGGGAGATCGCGAGCGAATCGAACGGGACGGTCATCATCGAATCCATCGACGGCGCGGACAAGGACACGCTCCTCGCCGCGCTCGATGTCATCCGCGCCAAACACGAAGCGAGCGCGATCATGCTCTTCAGCGTTGATCACGATGAAGGCAGGGTGATGATGGTGGCGAGCTCGCCCAAACCATTGATCGCAAAGGGCTTGAAAGCCGGCGATTGGGTGCGGGAAGCCGCCGGGGCGTGCGGCGGCGGCGGCGGCGGACGACCGGATCTGGCCCAGGCCGGGGGGAAGGATCCCGGCCGGACCGGCTACGCGATGGAAGTCGCTTACGAATACGCGCGAGGACAACTGGATCTGTGAGCATGACCCTGACGCGTCACGATCGCGACCGTGCGCGGAACAGAATCGCAACGGGAGGGGGCGAAGGTGGGTTCGCACCACCATTTCGTGAATCTTTTCACACGTTGGAAGTCAGCCGAACTTTGGCCGGTCCGGTGAACTCCCGACCACACCTCGCGTAAAAACGTTAGAGTAGTTGGCGCGTTCGAGACCACTTCGACGCGGTTCTGTGAAGCGGGCACGTGCCCGCTTCACGGAGCACAGGGAATTTTTGACCTGCCCTGCACGTTGGGGCCCGATCAACGCAAGGAGATTTCGGTATGAAAATTCGTACCTCGATTCGTTTGGCGGCCGGAATCGTTCCGGCCATGGCATTGTGCATCGTCCTGGGTGGCTGTGG
>SKZB01000138.1 GCA_007127615.1 Phycisphaerales bacterium
CATCCCAGACGTCCGGGATCTCGAGCAGATTCGTGCCGTAGCGAAGGCCCATCGCCAGCAAGACGATGAGCAAGAGCCCCAGGAGCATCCAGCCCCAGTCAGAACGGCGCGGCAGATCGATCTGTCCCGGAATCGCGGAAATGTTTTCGGTGCCGTTCGGGCTCATGCCGTCTCTCACGCGGTGGGACCATGCTCATTCACAGATGCACGATCGATGAATCAATGGCGGGACGATTCTACATCGACGAGGTCCGGACGAGACGCAGATCCAGACGTTTGACGCGCTCTTTGAGGATCGGTGCTTCCAGTCCTCCCGCCAGCGGCTGCGGCGCGTGGACATCCCGCGGCCAGAGATAGCGCCAGGGCCAATAGGAGTTGGGAATCGTATCGATTCGGAATCCCTTCCGAACGAACGGTTCCAGCACCGAGTGCGGGGTCCGCCCGGCATCCCGCCACCAGCTCGGCGACAGTTCCACGAGAATCTCCATTTCATCCCGAAAGTGGTCGAGATGATTCGCCAGATCACGGAGCACCCGATCTTCGCCGCCTTCCACGTCGATCTTGATGACCTTCGCGGCCGCAATCGCCTCCCGGCCGATCAACTTCTCCAGCGGCGCCGCTTCCACTTCACCGACCGCCCGCATGCCGCGGTGCTGCTCGGTTGAGCTCAGGCCGCGATTGTGAACCGGCCCGTCGTACATGGTCAGCACGCCGGGCTCATCGCTGACCGCCTTGTCGATGACGGTCACACATCGGGTCGCGTCATTCATCGCCACGTGTTCGCGCAGCGTCGCCGCCATTCTCGGCGAGGCCTCGATGGCGATGACCCGGCCGTCGGGACCAATCCGGTCCGAAGCGAGCAGCGAGAAGTAGCCGACATTCGCGCCGATGTCGATCACCGTATCACCCGGTCGCAGAATGTCTTCGAGATGCGCGCTCAGATCCGGTTCCCAGCGCCCGAACAGGTAGAGGTACATCTGAATCAGATCCGGCAGATGGCAGCGCAGTTTCACCCCGTTCGCCAATTGCGTTTCAACCGGCAGCGGGCCGCGCAGTATCGCCGCGCACCGCAGCAATACGAGTATCAGCCCGAACGGAGGCACCAGCAGCGCCGCCCGAACGATCCGCTCCGCCGAACCGACGTGCGGTTTCGCCGTCATCAATCCGCGCATCATCCTCCGGAAGAGGTGCGTGAGCGTTCGGAGCATGCTCTCGATCACGATGCCGGATCCGAAGTGGACGCCTCACGCGGCTCGGCATGGGTCGTGCGGACCGGGCCACCGCGCATGTAGGTGAAGTAGATTCGCATCAGATCGATCCCCACGACGAAAAAATCGCTTCGCCGCAGTTTCGAACCGGCCACATCGGTCCACGTGTGCAGCGGATACTCGCAGATGATTTCACGCGGCCCGGGCTGTTCGGTTCCGCGCCGATCGCGCACCAGGCGCGCGATCAACTCCACATCGAAGATCCACCGGGAAAGAAACGGCTCCTCAAAGAGATCCCGCGTCGTCTGATTGACGCGAAAAAGCTTGGCCCCGCACTGTGTATCGTAGATCGGAACGCCGACGACCAGCACGGCAAACGTGGCGAAGACGCGCCCGAGATAGTGCCGCAGCAGGTTCCGCCGAATCTTCCGCCCGAGCAGGTTCACCCGCGCGCCGAAGATGATCTCCAGTTCCGGACGCCCTTCGAGCAGGTCGCGCATCGGCGGCAACTCTTCGAGCGGCGTGGCGAGATCCGCATCGAAGAACCCGATGTACGCGTGCCCCAGACCCATGCCGTGGTTGATTCCCCGACGGACCGCCTCGGCCTTGCCGCCGTTTTGCTCCAGACGCAGGGCGTGGAAGCGACCGGGCCGCTCTGCCGCCAGCGCGGTGATCACTTCCCCCGTTTCATCGCGGCTGCCATCGTCGACAAAGAGAAAGTCGATCTCCGGGTCCGTCTCGATGAACCCTCGAAACGTCTCCACCGGAAGGCGCGCGGCCTCGTTGTAACACGGGATGACAATCAGCGTTCGGGACATGAAGAAAGCGGCGTGTGAGCGAACGACCGGAGAAGATGTAAAATCTCAAATGGACCCTGCGGGCGAATGACGATACGTCGAACAGGTACGGGCCGTTCGAATCCGATGCGATCCCCGAATCGAACCCACTCATGATTCCGAGTCCGTCTCGGCCTCTCCCGGATCATCGGCAGATTGCGACCCGCGATGGGGGATTTCGCCCTATCATGACGCAGAATGCCCGTTTCCGCCACGAGAGCGAAACAACGAATCAGCGAGGATTGATATGGTCGCCAACACCAACGCCAGCAAGCCCACGCGAACCGTCCGCTTCAAGATTCGCCGGCAGGATAAGCCGAACAGCCAGCCGCGCTGGGAGGAGTTCGACGTCGAAGTCGAGAACGGCGCCAATGTGATCTCCTGCCTCCAGTCGATCGCAGAGAAACCCCGGACGGTCGAAGGCAAGCCCAGCACCCCCGTCGCCTACGATGCCGCCTGCCTCGAAGAGGTCTGCGGCTCCTGCACGATGCTCATCAACGGCCACGTTCGACAGTCGTGCAGCGCCCTGGTCGATGATCTCGCCCCGAAGAACGGCGATGTGATCACCCTCGAACCGATGAGCAAGTTCCCCTGTGTGCGTGACCTGATGGTCGACCGCGAACGAATGTTCCACACGCTCAAGCGGCTCAGGGCGTGGGTGCCGATCGACGGCGTCCATCACCTCGGTCCCGGCCCGGAAGCGACGCCCGAAGAGCAGCAGCAGCGCTACAAGCTCAGCGAATGCATGAGCTGCGGCTGCTGTCTCGAAGCGTGCCCGCAGTACAACCTGGAGCCCGCGGCCGCCGATTGGGACGAGGCGTTCGTCGGCGCGGCGGGGATCTCCCAGGTGCAGCTCTTCAATACCCACGAGACCGGCAAGGTTCTCAAGGGCGAACGACTCAATGTGATGATGGGACGCGGCGGCGTGAACGACTGCGGCAACGCCCAGAACTGTGTGAAGGTCTGCCCCAAGGAGATTCCGCTCACCGAATCGATCGCCGCCATCGGCCGCGCCACGACGGTCCATGCGTTCAAGCGGTTCTTTACCGGCAAGTGATAGCGGGCCGGTCAGGGAGGGAGGAAGAAAGCGACGGAGCGACGGAGGGGCGAAGGGATGGGGTGAGCGGGTGAGGAATCTTTCAGTTGAGAGGAATCTCTGAGTTGAAGGGTGCCATGCTTCGTCCCGAAGGGCGAAGCATGTGGGCGACAACGTGTTTGAGAAACACGGACTTCACCGGG
>SKZB01000097.1 GCA_007127615.1 Phycisphaerales bacterium
GCAATCACGAGCCCGACGGGGAGGGCGCCGAGCCCACGCAGGAGATCATTCCGATGGCGACGCTCGGGCGCATTCCCGCCCAGACCGCCAAGCAGGTCATGATTCAGCGCTTCCGGGAAGATGAGCGGAACTCACTGCTGGAAGAGTTCTCGCGGCGGCAGGGAGAGATTGTCACGGGCACCGCACACCGCTACGAAGGTGGCGCGCTGATCGTCCAGGTCGATCGTGCCGAAGGTTTCATGCCCCGGTCCGAGCAGATTCCCAGCGAACAGTTTCAGCCGGGCGACCGCGTGCGATGCCTTATCCTCGATGTCCGTGAGTCGGGCAACCAGGTCAAAATCGTCCTTTCGCGCAGTCACCCCGATTTCATTCGCAAGCTGTTCGAAGCGGAAGTGCCCGAGGTTGCCGAGCACGTCATCGAGATCAAGGCGATGAGCCGGGAGGCGGGTTTTCGCACGAAGATTGCGGTTTCGTCCATCGATTCCAAGGTCGATGCCGTTGGCGCCTGCGTCGGGGTTCGGGGCAGCCGCATTCGCAACATCGTCGATGAACTCGGCGGGGAGAAGATCGACATTGTCCGCTGGAACGAATCGAGCCAGATTCTGATCGCCAACGCACTGAAACCCGCGGAGGTCGAGGAAGTCTCCCTTTGCTTTGAACTCGGCCGTGCGACGATCATCGTCCGCGAGGATCAGCTTTCGCTGGCGATCGGCCGGCGCGGTCAGAACGTCCGGCTCGCGGCCCGTCTCACCGGCTGGGATATTGACATCCTCACCCCGGCGGAGTTCGCCAAGTCGCTCGAGATTCTCGAAGAGACCCTGAAGCCGATCGAAGGCATCACCGACGAAATGCTCGACCGGATGGGCGCGCTCGGCATGATCAGTGTCTTCGACATCGAAGAAGTCGGCGTCGGCGTACTGGAAGAGGAACTGGAAATGCCCGCCGAGCTGGCGCAGCAGGTGGTTGAGATCTGCTCGGCCAAGGCGAAGGTCGTCGCGGAACAGCAGCAGAAGGAGAAGGAGGAGGCGGAGAAGCGCCGGCAGGAGGAACTCGCCGCCGGCAGCGCGATCCTCGGCGGCGGCGATGCGGTCGAGGCCGATCCCGAAGCCGATTCCATCGCGGCGTCGATCCTCGGCGGCGGCGAGCGCTCCGCCAGGGCGGACACGGATGAATCGGAGAGCGAGGGCGAAACGCCGGCATCATCCGCCGAGGTCTCACTCAATGAAGAAGAAGGTCAGAAGCGGGAGCAGGAGCCGGCCGCCCGGTCGGATGCCGAGTGAATGCATCAGTTGACCATCGGGCTGATTCATGGAGGGCGGGTCGTAGTCAGTGACAGTCGTAAAATCGTATTCGGAGTCCACTGTGGCGAGGAAGTCAAATACAGTTCGCGTCTTTCAGATTGCTAAGGAACTCGGCGTTTCGTCGAAGGATGTCGTTGCCAAGTGCGAAGCCGAGGATGTTCCGGGGATCACCAACCACATGTCCACGGTTTCAATGGGCCTGCAGGCCACGATCCGGGAGTGGTTCGGTGACGCCGCCGGTGCCGATCGGGAGCAGGCCGAATCAAGGTCCGCATCGGCGACCGCCGTGCAGGCGGCGGCTCCGGTGGATGTGAAGAAGGCTCGCGCGAAGGCTAAGAAGAAAACCGCGAAGTCGAAACCCGCCGCCACGGCGAAGTCGGACGATTCCGTCGACGCCGCCGCCGCGGCCGCGAAGAAGTCCACCGGCACGGCCGACGGGGAAAAGCCCACCGAGGCCAGGTCGAAGGACCGCGCGGCGGACGCGCCGAAGAAACCGGCCGCCGTGGAACCGGCCGAGGTGAAACCCGCCGGGAAGGAATCCGTTGGATCGGAGACCGGGGCACCGGCCGCGCCGCCGGCCGCCGATCAGGGAACCGAAGAAAGTGACCCGAGGGAAGGCGAAGGGGGAGGCAGGGGCGATGGCGACGATTCCGACGAGGTCCGTCCCGCCGCTTCGAGCGATGCCCCGACGAGGAAAACCCCCGCCAAGCCGACGATGAACATTCCGACGAGGCCGGATTCGATCACCCCGGCCGGACCGAAACTGCAGCAGCCGACGGCGACCAAACTCGCGGGGCCGAAGGTCATCCGGGTTGAGCAGCCCGATGTGATCCCCGCGCCTCGATCCCGCAGCAGCGCCCGATCCGGTGGCGGTCCCAGCCAGATCGGCCGGAGCGGTCCCCGTGCAGGTCGCGGGGCCGGTTCAATGGATGCGCCCGATCCCGACGCGCAGCGCGGCGGCCGTGGCGGCGGCGGCGGAGGCGGAGCCGCGAATCGACGCAACAAGCGGCGCAGCGGGGGGGCGGCCGACAGCGGTGGCCGCAGCAGCCGCTCCTTCTCCGGAGCCGACAGTGCTCGCCCCTTCAACTGGCGCGAACAGGACCTGCTCGAACGCGAGCGGCGTCTCAACCGGGCCGGCGGATTCTTCAAAGCCGCGCGGCGCGATAACCTCAAACGATCCGCCGGCAGTGGCCACAAGGCCCAGACCGCGGCGCAATCGGGCGGTACCGTCAAAATCGAGGAGCCGATCACCGTCAAGGATCTTTCCGCCGCGACCGGCGTGAAGGCGGCCCAGATTCTGCGCAAGCTCATCCTCTCCGGGAAGCCGTACACCATCAACAGCGTGCTTGAGACCGACGATGCGATCGAAGCCATGCTCGAACATAACATCGAGCTCGAGATCGTCGAGCAGAAGTCGGCGGAGGAACAGATCGAAGAGCAATTCGAAAGGCGCGAGTTGGAAGACGAGCGGCCGCGCTCGCCCGTCGTCACCATTCTCGGACACGTGGACCACGGGAAAACGTCGCTGCTGGACAAGATCCGCAACGCAAAGGTCGCCGAAGGCGAAGCCGGCGGCATCACCCAGGCGACCAGCGCTTTCCGGGTCCCGGTCAGTACGGGCGAGGACAACGAGCGGCTCGTCACGTTCATCGATACGCCCGGCCACGAGGCGTTCACCGAGATGCGCTCACGCGGCGCGAAGGTGACCGATGTGGTCGTGCTGGTCGTTGCGGCGGATGACGGTGTGATGCCGCAGACCGTCGAGTCGATCAACCACGCCAAGGCGGCCGGTGTCCCGATCGTGGTCGCCCTCAACAAGGTCGACAAGCCCGAAGCAACCGATTCGAACATTCAGCGCATCCTCGGCCAGCTTGCCGAGCACGAACTGAACCCCGTCGAATGGGGCGGCAGCACCGAGGTGCTGCGCATCAGCGCGCTCAAGGGTGAAGGCATTCAGGACCTGCTCGAGGTGCTCGA
>SKZB01000444.1 GCA_007127615.1 Phycisphaerales bacterium
CGGCGACTGGCAAACGTGGATCGATTGTCAACCGCGCGGTCCGTGAGAGATCGTCCGAAGGCCGGCTACTGCTCGTCTTCGTGATTGAACTTGACGGAAGCGGGGACGGCGCCGGAGCCGGTGCGGCCGGCGGCCGCGGGGCGATGTTGTGTCGAGGCGTCCGAGGCGTCGGGATTGAGGCGTTCGATCCTGGCGCCGAGCGCGTTCAGTGATTCTTCCATGCGCACGTAACCGCGGTCGAGGTGGTAGACGCGGCTGACGGTCGTTTCGCCTTCGGCGGCGAGGCCGGCGAGCACCAGGCACGCCGAGCCGCGCAGGTCGCTCGCCATCACCGGGGCGCCGACCAGTTTGCGCACGCCCTGCGCCATGACCGTCGGCCCCTGGCGGATCAGGTTCGCGCCCATGCGCGAGAGTTCCGCCACATGCATGAACCGTTCGGGATAGATCTTTTCGGTGATGATGCTGTTGCCGCTGGCGAGACAGAGCAGCGCCATGAGCTGCGCCTGCAGATCGGTCGGGAAACCGGGGTAGGGCTGGGTCGTCATCACCGCCGGGTTGAGATGCCGTTCCGAGGTGACTTTCACCCGGCAGCGGGCCGGATCCTCGTTCGGGTCGGCGCGGTCGATGTGCACGCCGATCTGGCCGAGCAGTTCCGTCACGGCGAGCAGATGGTCGTAGGGAAAGTCATCGATCGTCAGATCGCCGTTGGTGATGCCGGCGGCGATGGCGTACGTGCCCGCCACGATCCGGTCGGGAATCACGCTGTGGTCCGTGCCGCCGAGTTGTTCAACGCCTTCAATCGTGATGCGCGGTGAGCCCGCGCCGCGGATCTTCGCCCCCATCGCATTGAGCAAATTCGCCAGGTCGATGATCTCCGGCTCACACGCGGCGGACTCGATGATCGTCGTGCCCCTGGCCAGGGTGGCGGCGGAGAGGACATTCGCGGTGCCGAGCACGGTCGAGCCGAACGCCCCGCCGAGAAAGATCGTCGTGCCGATGAGCTGATCGGCGGTGGCGACGATGTCGCCGCCTTCGAGTTCGATGGTCGCCCCGAGCGCTTCGAGGCCGCGCAAATGCAGATCCACCGGCCGGGCGCCGAAGGCGCATCCGCCGGGCATGGAGACCCGGGCGTGCCCCCGTCTGGCGAGCAGCGGACCGAGCACACAGATCGAGGCCCGCATCGTGCGAACGATATCGTACCGCGCGTGGGTCCGGGCGGGGTCGGTATTGGTCAGCGTGATCGTGCCGTGGTCGGCGTCGGCGGTGCACCCGAGTTCGCCGAGCAGCCGGAGCATGTTGGAGATATCGGACAACTGCGGCACGCGGCGGAGGGTGACCGGTTCATCGGCGAGGATGGCGGCGGCCATCTGCGGCAGCGAGGCGTTCTTCGAGCCGTCCACGGCCATTCGGCCGGCCAGCCGGGTTCCTCCCTGAATTCGAAACGCATCCATATCGGCACGGCTCCTGAGGGTGTGTCAGCGATGCGGCGGATCCATCCCGACCGCGGCATCGACTTCAATCGGTGGGTGGTGAGGTGGGCGCGAACGACGAGCACCACTGGAGAAGGATATCGGCTGCCCGGGCGGAGCGGGCACAGAAACCGTCTCGGTCCCGGTTCCGCGTCGTGCGGCCGCCGGCCCGTGCCCGGCACTTTCCCGAAAAGCGGTACAGACGGAACATTTTCGCCAGCCGTTGCGAGACGGCCGATATGGCGAGGATTTTCTTCCCACGTTCTTGGGGATTCGCAAGGCGAATCGTACGGTTGTCATTGAGTCACGGCATGGGCCGTGCGTAACGAGGAGTTTTGTCATGAACAACTCACGCCACACTTTCCGTATGCAGGCCACGCTTCGTGCCGGACTGACCGCGTGCCTCGCCCCGGTCCTGATCGGATCCGCTCCCTTCACGGCGAGCGCCGTTCTGGCCGATGACGAGGCGCCGGAGTACATCGAACTCACGGGCGTGGTCCGCGATTTTGTCGAAAGAAACAAGCCGGGCGGACATCCGGATATGGAGCGACGGCCGGACTCCGGCTTCGGTCTGTACACCGGCAATGTCGCCATGGAAGCCGGCCCGGACGGCAAGCCGGTGTTCACCGGCGAAGGCGCCCGCGTCAATGAGCAATTCAAGGACGCCCAGGGGCGCCCCATCGCGCCGCACATGTACAACCGGCGGTATGAATGCCAGATCGGCTATCCCGATCAGGAGTGCGTCGATATCTCCCACGCGAGCTCCGGGCCCGGTGGAGATTCGGTCTATCGCGTCTGCTTTGTCGAGGTCGACTTCAATGCCGACGGGACGAGCACCTGGTGGTACAGCGTTGAAGAGATCGCCGGCCGCGATCTGAGCCACTGGACGCTCTGGCTGAACCCGAACGTCGAAGTGGTTGCCGACGGCACCACGCCCGGCTGGCAGTGGATCGGTGATGATCATCCGAACTTCCCCGGCCCCGGCATCAAGTGGGACATGGGCGGCGGCGTGACGCCGGGCCTCTTCCAGATCACCGTCGATCAGCATTACTATGGCAGCAACGCCAGTTGGGTTCAGGCCAAAGGCGGCGGCGGCACGGAATTCGGCCAGGCGCCGTTCTTCGGCCCCAGCGTCGAAGTCTCCTCCACCGGCTCACCCTACAAGGTCATCTGGACGCTCGTGACCGATCAATCGCTGGGTGATCAGGAAGGTGTGTTCGGATCGTACGACTCCGGCGGCATCACCTCTGCGGAGAGCTTCAATCAGTGGTTCCGCGATGTGCCCGGTGTGAACCTGTCCAAGCCGCAGACCATCCGTCTGGTCCGCCAGAACGACGGCAGCTACGTCTTCGATGACAAACTCGATCCGGTCTTCAAGGACCTCGGCGGATTCTTCCCCATCGAGCATGAGCTGTTCGGCCAGTCCGGCGGCAGCCCGGATCGGAACTTCCACTTCACCTTCGAACTGCACACCGAGTTCGTCTACGACGCGGAAGGCAATCAGTTCTTCGAGTTCATCGGTGACGACGACGTCTGGGTGTTCATCGACGGCAAGCTCGTCATCGATCTCGGCGGCGTGCACGCAGCGCTCCACCAGGGCATCGATCTGAACCGGCTCTGCCTCGAGCACGGCAACACCTATACACTCTCGTTCTTCTTCGCCGAGCGTCACCGCACGCAGGCCAACTGCCGCATCACCACCAACATCGAGCTGACCAGCACGAAGATTCCTTCGATCACCGCGATGTTTGACTGATTCGTCGATTCTCCTCCGAACGCGAATTCAGCAATGGAAGCCAGGAAG
>SKZB01000431.1 GCA_007127615.1 Phycisphaerales bacterium
ATTCAATTCACCAGCGTGCGCTTTCAGCGCAGTGATCAGGGCGTGGACGGCACACTCGGCGGATTCGCCCGCCAGGCCGATCCCGAATCCCAACGAACACACTTGCGAAGCTTCGTGGATGAACTTCAGGAGAGCCCGCTTTTCACATCGGTCACGCTGGGGGGAGTGCAGATGACCCGTATGGGCGGGACGTCGGGGGAGCAATTTGAAGCCCGGGTGAAGGTCGCGACGGTTCCCCACCGGATCATCCGTGACCTGGCGAGCGCGGCGGAGGGAACTCATCATGACTGACTGGCTGAGCCGTGAATTTCTCGCGCAGATCTGCATCATGCTCGCGCTGACGGTCGGTATGTGGATGATCCTGGTCCAGCCGCGGGCGGAAGAACTCCGTCAGCTCGAAGCGGAGATCGCAAAGGCGGATGCGCTCGAAGCGGTCGATCAGACCGCGCTCGAACGGACCGCCCATCGCATGTCGCAACTGCGCCATCAGATCGAAGACATCGCCGCCAGGAGCGCCCTCGGACTCGATTCTTCCGCCGTGTACGGAACGTTCATGGAGCTTGCGCAGCAGCATGATGTGGCGGTCCAGAGTCTTCAGCCGGGCGGCGACCTGAACGAAATCGATGCCTACGCGTCGAGCCGGCGGGTCACCCTCAGCATTCAGGGTTCCTACGAGAATGTCGCCCGGTTCGTGGAACGTATGACGACATTGGAGGGCTTTGTGCGGCCGGTGAACGTCGTCTTCACGCCGCGGGTTGATGCGGAGGCGGGGCAACTCGCCGCAGTTCAGATGCACATCGACGTGCTGGTGTTTCACCCGCCGGAGATTTCACGCGGCCCGCGCGAGGGGCAGGAACGATCCGGCCGTGGCCCCACGCAAGAACGCACGGCATCGGAGGTGTCCTCATGACCGGCTTCCTGGCGAATCGACACGTGCTGACGTTGACGGCCTTTCTGGTTCCCGTCCTGTTCGTCAAAGTGGTGGGGGTCGTTCTGGATGCCGGCGGCCCGCGCACGGCGGCCGCGACGCGCGATGCCGTGACCCCGGCCCCGGCGATCCCGTCCGTTTCGCACCCCGCCACCCGTGCGGAACACCCGGAGCACCCGGATCAGCCGCCAGCGCCGACGGAACTGGAACTCTATCTCACCGCGCTCCGGGAAGAGTCCTTCGGAGCGACGCCGCTCTACTACGAGCCGCGCGTCAGATCATCCGAACCCACGATCGTCGTTGATCCGATCCCTCAGGTTCCCACGCTGCGCGTCGAGGTCCGCGCCATCATGAGCGCGCGGAACGGAACGATCGCGTTGATTGACGGCCGGCCGTATGCCGTCGGCGATCGCTTGTCGAATGATCAGTGGGTCATCACGGCCATTAATGCGGATGAACGCCTCGTCGAGTTCCGCCACATCGAAAGCGGCGAGACCGTGGTCGGCCACGTCATCGGTCCGCGCTGAATTCGGCGCGTGTCCCGGGGGTGATCCAAAGCTGTTCGTCCAGCCAGTGGGCCAAAGTCTTCCCGTCCCGCTGGCCGGACAGCCGCGCAACCACTTCGCCGTTGCGGAGCAGGTAGCTCATCGGGATGCCGGTGCCGCCGAGGTACCGTCGGGCGGCTTCCGGTTCGCGATCCACCTCGATGTGCACCGCCAACAGATCCGCCCGATGGAGCCGGGCGACCACGCGGGCATCGTTCAGCGCGTCCTTCTTGAATTGCTGGCACGGCGCGCAGCGGTCGGCCGTGGCGAACACCACGAGCGGTTTGCCTTCCGCGCGGCTTTGCTGAACCGCTTCCCCCAGGGACGGTGAGGCCGCCAGAACCTCGGGCAGGTCGATGACCTCCCGGGCGACGATAAAGCCGGTCGCCGGATCGTACGCGTGCGCGACCGTCAGGCGCTCCATCCACGCCCGGATCGGCGCCGGCGGCTCGGTCGCGCTCGCCCCGGACGATGCCCCGGACGTTGCCCCGGAATCCGGCCCGGAAGTCGGACCGGTCGTCTGAGCGGCGGCGCCGGGGGAACGATCGGCGGAAGCGCACCCGATGGTGGTCAGAAGGAGAACGCCCAGGGCGAACGAGATCAAGGCGGCGGAGTTCATGGCGGGACGATCGCTTTCTGCAGCGGCCGAGGAGAGGCGGAAAAACACCGGAGTGTTCAAGCTCACGCGCCGGCGTTCTTCTCGGGCTGCCGTCGTTCGGGCTGCAGTCGTTTGGATTGCTGCCGCTCCGCGGTGGGCACGCGCACGTTCCGGGCCAGACCGACCTTTTCCATCGCGCGAATCAGCAGGTAGCTGAGGTCGATTTCCCACCAGCGCAACCCGTGCCGCGCGGAGGTCGGAAAGGCGTGGTGGTTGTTGTGCCACCCTTCGCCGAACGCGAGCACACCGAAAATGAGGTTGTTACGACTCTCATCGTGGCTGCGGAAATCGCGCGTGCCCCAGATGTGGCAGACGGAGTTGATGCTCCAGGTCACGTGGTGAACGAGAAAAACGCGGGCCAGTCCGCCCCAGAGAAAACCGAGCAGTACGCCGGTCCAGCTCATGGTGACCAGGCCCCCGATCACGGCGGGGATGAGCAGGCCCAGCGCGACCCAGAGAACGAAATGGCGATTGACGAAGCGGACCAGGGGCTCTTCGAGCAGATCACGCACGTACCGCACCGAGTTCTTCGGCCGGCCGCGAAAGAGCCATCCGACGTGCGAATGAAATGCCCCGCGAATGACGCCGCCCACGGTGTCGCCGTGATGGTGCGGGGAATGGGGATCGCCGTCGACGTCACTGTGCTGATGGTGCCGCCGATGATCCGCCACCCACTCGATCACCGGACCCTGGACGGCCATGGAGCCGAAGATGCCGAACAGCATGCGCACCCAGTCGGGGCAGTCGAAGGATCGGTGGGTAAACAGGCGATGAAAGCCGACGGTGATGCCGACCGCCGTGATGGTATACATCATCACCAGGAGTCCGAGGTAGATCCAGTTGAACGCAACCCCCCACAGCAGCACGAAGGCCGCGAGCAGTCCGAGGAACGGTGTGACCACCGCCGCCAGGTTGACGAGCTTCAGCTTCAACGAGAGCTCGGGAAACGTCTCTTCTCTGGCGCCTTCTTTCGCGACCGTCACGACCGTGTCGGCGTGTGTGTCGTGATCTGTGTCGGCGGCCGTCCGTTGGCCCGCGGGGGGCGTCGCAGTGGTGTTGGGCATAACTTGCTCAGATAAAAAGGGCGGGCCGAGAGATGGCCGGGTCTGAATAAAGGAATCGCCGGGTGCCGTCTGACACTCGTCGCGAGATGTTAGGTCAGCCCGCACGATCAGATGCCCGCGGGCGAAAAAAGTTGTCTGCAATTCGCGTCGTCCAAAGTATAGAGGTTCCTCCATATGCTGTGGCCGGTTCGAAAAGTGGCGGTTGCGGATCAGCCGGCACGGTCGTCCATCATCCGCTGATGGTTTGGCCGCGTTCGACCGCCCGCCGTCCGGGGGCGTCAATGGCCCGGCGCTGGAGCAGGGTGCCCTCCAACCGGTAGAGCTCGATCAGCGTCTGCCGGTAGTTGACCATCGCCCGAACTTCGGCGATCTGACTCTCCAGCAGGTCTCGCTGGGCTTGCGCGACGAGAAAGGTCGTGGAGGTTCCGACGCGAAACTTCTCCGACTCGGCCCGCAGCGTCTCTTCGCGCAGTTCGCGCGTGACGCGGGTCGCTTCGATCTGTTCCTCGGCCCGCTTGACTTCGATGTAGGCAAGGCGCACCTCGAGATCGACGAGCTGGGTGAGATTCTCAACGCTTTCGGAGGCCTGGCGCCGGGAAAAACGGGCGCGATCAAACTCAGCATCGGCAGCGCGGTTCCCGAGGGGATACTGAAACGCCAGGCCGGCCTGAAGGTCATAGCCCCGGCCGTCGAGATCGGCCCACGCCTCGCCGAAGGAGTCCGCAAAGCCGGTCTTGCCGAGGGTGATGAAGAAATCGAGTCGCGGCAGGAGTCCGTTGCGCGTGCGCACCACGTCGAGACGCCCCTGTTCGAGCCGCAGCCGCGCTTCGTTCAACTCCGGCCGCATGAACCGGGCCAGCCGCACGTGCTCGCCGACCGGATCGAGTTCGATCGGCTCGGCCGCGGCTTCACCGAGCAGTTGCAGTTCCAGATCCCATCCCTCGCGCGTGCGCGGGTTCATGAGACGCAACAGCTCCAGCCGCGCGCGCTTCATGTCGCTGCGGGCGTTGATCAGCTCTTCTCGTCGTTGGGCGATTTCGGCTTTGGCGGCGGCCAGTTCCGTCTCGGCGACGACGCCCACCTCCACGCGCTGGCTCGTCTCGTTGAGTTGCCGCTCCGCGAGTTCAAGGGAGCTTTCGAAGATCTCGATCTCGCGATTGGTGAGCAGAAACTCCCAGAACGTCGTTTCCACATCGGCGACCAACGACTCGACGAACCCCCGCAGCTCGTACTCCGAGGCCAGCGTATCCAATCGGGCCTGCTGGATCGACGCTACGTTCGCATCCCGGTCCGCGCCGCGCAGAAGCGCCTGGGTCAGCGTGAATCCGAAGCGGGTCGAGTACTGTCCCGGCGTGCGGTCGGAGTCCGCGAAGACCTGCCGGAAGGACGCATCGAGCGTGGTTCCCGTCGGCAGCTCCTGCTGGATGCCGACATCGCCCTGCAGGCGTTCATCGAGCGTGCCGAAGATCTCCTGCGTTGCGGCGGAGATGCGCTGGCTGCGCTCGCGCAGAATCGCGACCTCGCCGTCCAGCACCGGATCGAAACGCGCTCGTTCGAGCGCTTCGAAGGTGCCGGTGATCATCGGTTGCAGCATCTCGACGCGCAGGCCGCGGTTGTTCCGCAGCGCCAGGGACACCGCCCGTTCGATCGAGACCTCCGCGGTGGAAAGCAGCTCCGCATCGGGATCAAACCACGCTTCGGTGTCCGGGTCGTCCTCGACCCGCGGCCGGAGCGCAGGGTCGACGGTGACATCGTCCGACTCGGAGACGCCGAGCGCTTTCGCTTCGGGAAAGTCCCTCAGTTCGTAATCAAACGGGCCGGGCTGGCAACCGATGAGCGCGCACGAACACGCACCCGGAATCACCATTCTCATCATTCTCATGATGCTCACCATGCTCATCGCGCAGCGCGGTCGCCCGGGCGTTTGCCGTCGATGTCCCAGATGATTACGCCGGGGCGACGGCGGGACGCTGCTCGGCGGCTTCGGCGGGTTGGCGTTGGAAGGCATAGAAGAGAGTGTACAGGACGGGAATGATGAACAGGGTAATGATCGTCGCGCTGATCAGGCCGCCGATCACCGCGCGGGCGAGCGGGGCCTGCGCTTCGGCGCCTTCACCGATCCCGAGCGCGAGCGGCACCAGGCCGAGGATCGTCGTCAGCGACGTCATGAGAATCGGCCGCATCCGCCGCCGGCCGGCTTCGAGGGCCGCATCGCGCGGCGTGAGCCCGCCGTCCCGGCGCAGCCGGGTCGCCTGATCGACGATCAGAATGGCGTTGTTCACCACGATCCCGCCCAGCATGATGCTGCCGATGAACGCCGGAACACTGAAGGGCGTCTCCGTCAAGAGCAGCATGACGACCACGCCGATCAAGGCGAGCGGCACGCTGAACATCACGATCAGCGGATCGCGCAGTGATTCGTAGAGGCACGCCATGACCATGTAGACCAGCACGAGGGCCAGCAGGAAGGCCATCATCAGTTCGCCGAACGCTTCCTGCTGCTCCTCGTAGTCGCCGGCAATGACGACCTCGTAATTCCGCGGTACGGGGACGGCGATCAGCGCTTCGCGCAGATCCGCCACGATCGAAATCAGATCGCGGCCGGCGATGTTCGCCGAGACCGTCGTCGTCCGCTGCTGGTTCTTCCGGTCGATCTGCACCGGTCCCATCGCGGGGACGAATTCGATCACGTTTCGCAGCGCGATCGCTTCGCCCTCATCGTTGGTCACGGTGAAGGCGAGGATGTCTTCGGGATCGAGCGTTTCCGAGTCCTGCATGCTCAGTCGAATGCGGTACTCGCGCCCGCCCTCGCGGTATTCACCGGCGCGTGAGCCGGCAATCGCGGTTTCCAGTGAGCGGGCAATGCGGGAGACGGACAACCCCAGGTCCGCGGTTCGATCGCGGTCGATGCGCACCAGCTCCTGCGGCGCGCCGGCTTCGCGGCTGAGGGAAACATCCGTCACGCCGGGAACGGTCTCCGCCGCTTCCGCGACCCGGGCCGCGAGGGCATCGAGTGTCGCCAGATCGTGGCCGCGGACTTCGATCTGAAGGCGCTCACCGTCGGGAGCCCCCATACGAAGCAGGAAGAGTCCCTGGCCCTCGCGCGTCCGCACGACCGCGCCGGGGATGATGTCGACCTTGCCGCGCAGATCGTCGGCGATCTCCAGACTGGACCGGGTGCGCTCGGCTTCGGGAACGAGCGTCATCTGGATGCGGCCCGTATTACCGCCGCCGGGGCGCCAGCCGGATGAACCGAGCCGCGTCACGTAGCTTTCGATCTCCGGCACTTCCTCGAGGACGACCCGCTCGAGCGTGCGCATGCGCTCATCCAGCGTTTCCAGGCGCACGCCGACTTCCATTTCGACCGAGACCCGCACCTCGCCCTCGTCGGCTTCGGGCATGAACTCACCGCCGACCAGCGGAATCAGCCAGACGCTGCCGGCGAGCATGGCGAAGACCACCAGCAGCACCAGTGTGCGGGCCCGCAGCACGCCGCGCAACAGGGTCTGGTAGCCGCTCTCCAGCCCTTCGAACCCCGCGCGGCTCTGGCGGAAGAGCCAGCGGATGATTTTCGGGCCGTGCTGACCCGGCGCTCGGAGCAGCCGGCCGCAGAGCATGGGAATGAACGTGATCGCCACCACCAGCGAGCAGAAGAGGGCGAAGCTGATGACGTAGCCGAGCTGCGTGAAGAGCACACCGGCGATCCCTTCGACGAAGAGCAGGGGGATGAAGATCGCCAGGGTGGTGAGCGTGCCGGCGATGACGGCGGGGGTCACTTCGCGCGTGCCGTCAATCGCCGCCGCCAGACTCGCCTGGCGCTCGGCGTCTCTCGACGATCGCCCGGATTCTTCGCCGGCGGCCGCGCCTTCGTGCTTTGACTGCCGGTCCCCGGTCGCCTCTTCCCGCCTGCGGGCAATGTTCTCCAGGACGACGATGGCGTTGTCGACCATCATGCCCACCCCGAGGGCGAGCCCGCCGAGGGTCATGAGGTTCAGCGTGAACCCGCCGAAGTACATGAGCGAAAAGGTCGCGACGAGCGAGATCGGAATCGCGGTTCCGATCACGATCGTGCTGCGAATGTTGCGCAGGAAGAAGAGCAGAACGAGGATGGCCAGCGCGCCGCCGTACAGGACCGACTGGCTGACGTTTCGGATCGCCTGCTCGATGTAGCCCGACTGATCGGTCAGCGTGACGAGACTGACCTGGGGCAGGTCGGCGTTGATCCGGTCGAGCTCCGCCAGCACCCGCCGGGCGACGTCCACCGTGTTCGTGCCGGACTGCTTGCGAATCGCGAGTCGAAACCCCGGTTCGCCGTTGATCCGGATGATCTGTGAGCGGCGTTCGTGGGTGTCTTCGATCGTGGCGATCTGATCGAGATAGACCGGCGCCCCGTCGCGCATGGCGACGACGGTCGCGGCGAGTTGTTCGAGATCGGCGAAGTAGCCCGGCGTGCGGATCGTGACCTCTCGGTGATCGCGCTCCACCGTTCCCGCCGGGACGAGAATGTTCGCTTCGGTGATGCGGCGCTGGATCTCATCCAAGGGCAGGCCGAGCGCGATGACCCGGTCGGGATCGAGATTGACCTGAATCTCCCGGTTGAGTCCGCCCCAGACATCGACGGTCGCCACGCCCGGAATCCGTTCCAGCCGCTGCTGGACGACATCTTCCATCAGCTCCCGCAACTCGATCGGGTCGAGCTCGCTCGCGGCGCCGATGATCAGAATCGGAAAGGACGAGGGATCGAAACGGCGCAGTTGCGGCCGGTCGGCATCATCGGGAAACCGCGGGATGATCCGGTCGAGCCGTTCGCGGATGTCCGCCGCGGCGACATCGAGGTTCGTTCCCCACGCAAAGGTGATGCGGACGTTGCTGTTACCCTCGGCGGAGACGGAGGTGAACTCCTCCACGCCGGGGACGGCGGCGATCGCTTCCTCCACGCGCCGGGTGATGAGCTCTTCCACCTCCTCGGGGCTCGCGTTCTCGTAGCTCGTCGCCACCGTCAGGGTGGGGTATTCGACCTCGGGCATGAGGTCGATCGGAAGGCGCGACAGCGAAATCGCGCCGAGCACGATGACGATCAGGACCGCCATCGTGATGAAGACCGGGCGGATGACGCTGAAGTCGGTCATCTTCATCCGGACGATCTCCCGAGCGCACCGGAGATGACGGTTTCATCCGCGCGGTCCGCCACTTCCGCGCCGTCTTCACCGGGAATGCTGACTTCCGCTCCGTCGTCGAGCAGATGCTGGCCGAGCACCACGACCGGACCGTACAGGTCCGGATCCAGGACCTGTACGCGCGTTCGTTCGCGGATCCCCAGGGTCAGCGGGACGAAGGCGGCGGTCATCTCGGCGCGGTCGACGACGAACACGCCGGTCACATCGTCGCGCGTGAGCAGCGCCTGCCGGGGAATGATCCGGGCCTCGTCATCCCGCTCAAGTTCGAGCTGCGTGCGCACGAACATGCCGGGTTTGAGCGCGTGCTCCGGGTTGGGCAGTTCGATCTCGACCCGCGCCTGTCGGCTGCCTTCCTGAAAGGCCGGCGACATCCGTACGATCCGGCCGCGCTGGATCTCATCGGCGTCGCTGTCGGAGGTCAACTCCGCTTCCATGCCGATGCGCAGCGGACGGTAATCCCGCTCGGTGACGAAGATCACCGCGCGGAGGGTGTCCAGGTCGATTAATGAAAGCAGGGGGGTGTTGGCGGCGACGGTGGCGCCTTCCTCGGCGTACCGTTCGGAGACCACGCGCACCTCGCCGCCGGTCTCCCAGTTCGCCAGGATCCGGGTGTAGGAGAGGCGAATCTCCGCCGAGCGCAGCGCGGCCTGACGGCGGGTGACTTCCGCCTCCGCGACGCGCACGCCGGCCTGTTCCGCCTCGTAGCGGGACCGGGCGGCATCGAGCTCCGACTCCGAGGCAATCTGCTGTTCGCGCAGGCGCCTGGATCGGTCGTAGTCGCGCTCGGCGATCTGGAGCGCGCTGCGCTTTTCATCGAGCATCGCTTCCGTCACGAGCAGGTCCGCCCGGGCGGCTTCGACATCCTGGAGATATTCTTCGTCGTCCAGTTCCGCGATCAGCTCGCCGCGCTGAACGGTATCGCCGATATCGACGTACAGGCGTTTGAGCCGGCCGGCGATCCGGGGGGCGATCTCAAACTCCGAACGGGGACGGATCGTCCCCGTGAACCGGCGGATGTCGCGAATCGTGCCGAATTCCACTTCGGCGACCTCCACCGCCACCGCCCGACTCTGACGAACGGATTCGCTCTCTTCGAGGGCATCGGTGATTCGAATGAACAGCAGCCACCCCACCCAGCCGAGTACGGCAAGCGTGATGGCGGTACCAGTCATCCAGAAAAACGCGCGGGCCATGGGATCCAATCAAACGGGTAAAGACGGTGAACAGCGGCGGATTCGTCGGGCACCGGACATGGTTGCAGCGGCGTGGCGATGGGCGTGAGTTCAAGCCGGTCGCGATGGATGAAGCGACCGAACGTGCCGCCCGCCCCGGCCCCATCATGGCTCACCCGATCCGGGACCTTCCGCCAACCGCCAACCGATGCTTGGAGCGCCCAATCACCCGTTGATCGGCTGACCCGCCGGGTCACTGTCGTGAAAACCCTCGTGCCGGCCGATCTCCTGATTACCTTCTTATACCGGCGGGCGGCGGATTTTCTTCGGCAAAGTCGGCCGGAATGCCGGATTTTTGCTCTCAACGCCGCTTTTCACCGGACCGCCGCAGGATTCTTCCCGCGGCGAATGTGATACGCTCCGCAACGGCACCCAATTGCACGCGCTCAGCCGGCACGCGTGCCGATATTCGTCCCCCGGGTCAGCTTCCCCCGGATTCCCCCCGATCATCGGCCCCCGGATCATACGGAGAAAGAATCCCATGTCCCGATCACGTTTCATCTCTCGCGCCCTCATCACGTTCACGACGATCGGCCTCGTCGGGACCACGGTGACCGGCGTTCGGGCGGCGGAAATCCCCGCCGACCGGGCCGATCTGACCCTGCCCGGCCCCTCCGCCCAGCAGTGGTTCGGCAGTTCGGTACGCCTGACCTCCGATCTCAGCGGCAACGGCCGGGCCGACCTGATCGTCGGCGCGCCGCTGGCCGACCCGATCGCTTCCACCGGCCCCGGCCGGGCGTTCGTCTACGAAGGCGCGACCGGCACCCTGCTGTTTACCTTCGAAGGCGAGGTCAACGGCGACCGCTTCGGCTCCGCTGTCACCGGGATCGGCGATCTCACCGGCAACGGCGCCGGAGACCTGCTCATCGGCGCACCGGGCAACGATGCCGGCGGCACCGACGCCGGGCGGGCCTACGTCTATTCCGGCGAGACCGGGCAGCTTATCCGCACCCACACCGGGGAAGAAGCCGGCGACTGGTTCGGCTTCTCCGTCACCGGCGTCGGCGATGTGAACGGCGACGGCGTGCCGGATTACCTGATCGGCGCCCGCGCCCCCCAGAACGATCGGCTCGGCTTTGCCTACCTCCACTGCGGCGCGACGGGTGACCTTCTGCACCGGTTCGAAGGGGAGCAGCCCGGAACGCATTACGGCGCCTCGGTCGCCGGTGGAGGCGACATCACCGGCAACGGCACGCCCGATCTGATGGTCGGCGCCCCCTTCCACCCCGCGCCCGGCTTCTTCGGCGGACGCGCCTACGCCTATGCCGGCGACTCCTTCGGTGAACTCTATCAATTTTCCGGCGAAGGTCAGTCCAACTTCTTCGGCATCTCGATTGCCATCGTCGGCGATACCAACGGTGACGGCCACGCGGAGATGCTCATCGGCGCCGATGGCAACGGCTCCGCCGCGACCAACGCCGGGCGGGCCTACCTCTACTCGGGCAAAGATGGCGAACTGCTCAACACCTGGGACGGCACCGAGACGGGCGGACGGCTCGGCCGGAACGTCGCCCCGGCCGGGGATGTGGGCGGCGATGGCTTCGCCGATCTACTGATCGGACAGCCCTCACCCGGCGGCTTTTTCGGCGGCTCCGGCACCGGGCGCGCCTTCGTGATCTCCGGCGCAACCGGCGAAACGCTGCGCACCTACGCGGCCGCCGAAACCGATGACTTCTTCGGCTTCAACCTCCACGGCGGTCTCGACGCCTCCGGCAACGGCGGGCCGGATCACGTCATCAGCGCCTACGCCAGCGACATTGGCGGCACGCAGTCCGGCCGCGTCGATCTCTTTTTCGGCGACGATCCCGCGCCGGGCAATCCGGCGGACCTGAACGATGACGGCGTCGTGAACGTCTTCGATCTCTTGATCCTGCTCGAAAACTGGGGACCGTGCCCGCCCAACGGCGATTCGTGCCCGGCGGATCTCACCGGCAATGGAATCGTGAACGTGTTCGACCTGCTTGCGCTGCTCGAAGCGTGGGGATGAACCGCATCGCCGACCCCCGTTGCCGAGACACGTACGAATGGGGTCAAGGTTCGATTGACCGCCCGGAACGGGAGTTGCGGCTGATTCACCGGGCAAGAGCATGACCACGAAGAACACGAAGGACACGAAGTCAATGAAGAATAGGATGGAGGGGTGAAGCGACGAAGCGACGAAGCGACGAAGCGACGAAGGGGCGAAGGGGCGGAGGGGCGGAGGCAGGCGTCAAGTCGCGAAGCCCCGACTCTCGTCTTGCTGAGGAACTTCGAAGTGACGAAGCCGAAGGACGGCGTCAAGCGTTTTCTGCATTGAATCCTTCGTGCTCTTCGTGATCTTCGTGGTTCTCTGAGAACAGATCGACGGAAAGAGTTGAACCACGAAGGACACGAAGGACACGAAGTCAATGAAGATAGGATGAGGAGTGAAGCGACGAAGCGACGAAGCGACGAAGGGGCGGAGGGGCGGAGGGGCGGAGGCAGGCGTCAAGTCGCGAAGCCCCGACTCTCGGCTTGCTGAGGAACTTCGAAGTGAC
>SKZB01000479.1 GCA_007127615.1 Phycisphaerales bacterium
GACGCCACCGCCATGAAGCGGGCTTCGGCGCCCGCAGACCCAGAAACGTCGCCACCGTCGGGTCGTCCGGTTCTTCGGTCTGCTGCGGCGGGACCGCCTGGCGGGGCGGCATCGGCTGCCCTCCGCCTCGCATATCGCCGCCGCCCAGCGTCGGGTGGTTCGCGGGCCGCCCATCGTCGTACGAAGATCCCGATTCCGCCGCTCCGGAAGCATTGGTTGGCGGGGTGGGTGTGGGATGCTGACCCGGCGCATTGTTCGGCCGTTCCGCCACCCGGGCCGGTTGGCCCGAGTCGCCGCAGCCGCTCAGAAACAGCGCGGTCACGAGTGCCGCTCCGGCCGCCAGATTTCCATTGACCGTTCGTTGAATGATCGACCGCATGTTTGACCTCACGAGCATGTTCTCAATTGACTCCGGCCGACAAATCTGCCGTTTGGTCTGGTTTGTCGCGCCCGTTGGATCAGTACGGTAGCGCGAAGATGCGATTCATGCCACCGTCGGGGACCGTGAACGGTGGTAAACTCAGGTTCATGGCGAATCTTCAGGTGGTCAACGCGCGCCTCTGGACCGGCGATCCCGGACGGCCCTGGGCCGGCGCGGCGACGATCCGGGATGGTCGGTTCACCACCGTGACGCCGCTCGATGCGGCGGCAGCCGTTGCCGACACTGAAATTTCATCGGCCGCGCTCGACCTCGGCGGCGCGGTGGTCCTGCCCGGTCTGATCGATGCGCATCTCCATCTCCTGATGGGCGGAGAATCGCTGAGCAAACTCGACCTGACCGCCGTTTCTTCACGAGAAGAGTTTGAAGCCGCCATCGCCCGGCATCATCGTTCACTGCCTTCGGATCGCTGGCTGCTGGCGCACGGCTGGTCGGAGGAAAACTGGGGCGGTGAAGCGCCGAGCAAGGCATGGCTCGCCGCGGCGGGCGATCGCCCCACGGTGTGCACGCGTATGGATCTCCACGCGGCACTCGTCAATCAGGCCGTCCTCGATCAGTGCGATCTCACATCGGACGTACCCGGCGGGCGCATTGTGCGTGATGCCCCGACCGGCGAACCGACGGGGCTGCTGGTCGAAGGGGCCGCGTGGCAACTCGTCAATCCCGTGCTGCCCCGGCCGAGCGCTGAGGAAGCGCAGCAGCACCTGCGGCTGGCGCAGGAACATCTGCACCGACTCGGTGTGACCGCGGTCGGCTCCATGGAATACCGGCGTCAGATCGAGACGGTCTACGAACCGCTGGTTGACGAACTGACCTTGCGCTGCCGCCTCACGGTCCTTGATCGGGACTGGCCGATCGACTGCGAATTCGGCCGACAGTTTCCCGCGCGCGGGCATGATCCTTCGCAACTCACCGTCATCGGATACAAAGCGTTCGTGGACGGCACGCTTGGATCACGAACCGCCGCGCTGCTCGAAGACTACGCCGATGATCCGGGGAATCGCGGCCTGTTGATTGAACTGGCGCGCGAGGGTCACCTGCACCGTTGGGCGCATTCTGTTGCCAAAGCGGGGCTCTCACCGTCGATCCACGCCATCGGTGATCATGCGGTGCGGCTGGCGCTGGATGCACTGGAAGACATCGGATCTGAACGGCGGCCGCGTATTGAACACGCCCAGCAGATTGACCCGGCGGACCTGACGAGGTTTGCGGGACGCATCGCCAGCATGCAACCGCTGCACAAAGCCGATGACGGGCGGTACGCGGCTCGACGCCTCGGCAACGAACGTCTCACGGGCTTCTTCCCGTTTCGGCAGTTGATTGATGTCGGCGCGCACCTGGCCTTCGGATCAGACTGGCCGGTCGTCAGTTGTGATCCCATGCTGGGCGTGCGGGCCGCGGTCACCGGCCTGACATTGGCCGGGCAGGTCATTCGGCCGGAAGAAAATCTCACCGTCGATGAGGCGTTTCGCGCCTATACGGACCAGGCCGCGTATGCGCTGGGATTCTCCGATCTCGGCCGCGTGGCGCCGGGATACCGCGCCGACCTGATCGTGCTTGATCGGGATCCGTGGGCGATCGATTGGGCGCAGGAGACGCCGCGCGTGGTGCGCACCATCATCGCCGGACATACCGTCACGACGAGCGGGTGAACGGTTCCGGTCGATCGTCCCGATGACGCGCCACGTCAGTCCACCTCAAGCCGGCGGACCTGCCGCGCATCGGCATCGGCGATCGTGATGCGCCCGTTCTCCTCTTCGTCAATCGCGACCTGCACCACTTCGACGCCGCGCCCGTTCCGGACGGAGATCGCGCCGCCGCGATTGGCCTGGTTGAAGCCGGCGACGAAGACCGGCACGCCGTAGGCATTGCTCAGATTCAGCAGTCCGCCCTGACTTCGGCCGCCCATGGCGGCGAGCCGTGTGCCATCGGCCCGGAAGAAGGCCAGTGTCGGGCCGGTCCCCGGACGCGCGTCCAGGGTGGTGAGAATCCGGCCGGCATCGTCGTTCAAATCCAACCGTCCGCCGCCATCTTCGCGGGCGATCGCCCGCAGGGCGATCTCACCGCCGGTATTGAACAGGTTGAGAAAACCCGCGCCGGTGTCGCCCAACGCGCCGGTCGTCAGGACCGGACGTCCCTGGTTCTGCAGGATTTCGAGCAGGCCACCCCGTTCACTGGAACCGGCGGTGACCACCGGGCGACCCTCCGCGTTGGTGATCATCAGCACGCCCGCGCCGGTCGGGTCGGCATCCTGCGCGACCACCGTCGAGCCGTGAGCGTTGCGGACCGACATGCGCCCCCCGTGTTGACCGGCGCGAACTTCGGCCGCGATCGCGCTGTTGGCATGACGCAGTCGCAGTTCGCCTCCGTGCTCGCCGCTTTGCGCCTGCACCACCGGTTGACCCGTCTGGTCATGCACGCTCAGGGTGCTTCGGCCGTTGCTGCCGCCGGCCCGGACGAGCGGTTGTCCTTCACGGTTAATCAGCGCGAGTGAACCGCCTTCGGCTTCCGGCATCAGGTTGAAGTAAGTCAAATCATCCCGCCCGAAGACTTCCAGATGGCCGCCGTCCGGGTTGGCGCGGGCGGTGAACGCCTGCCCGCCGTTGCGGGACCAGAGCTGGAGCATGCCGCCGGCTTCATCCGCGTACGCGCTGAACACGGGCGTACCGTCGACATCCCAGAGGTTGAGATCACCGCCGTCCGGGTTGGCCATGGCGCGAAAAACGTTGCGTCCTTCCGCGTCCCAGAGATCGAGTTGACCGCCCGCCGCCGCGCTCGCATCGGCGGCGAAGACCAGTCGGCCGGCGTCGTTGA
>SKZB01000160.1 GCA_007127615.1 Phycisphaerales bacterium
AGGCGTCCGACCGACGCGGCCGCCGTCCCCCCGGCAATCAATTCGTATTTTTGCAAAAATACGAATCAAGGTAAGAATGAGATCGAACCGTGATCGAAGGCCGCGGCACCGTTGAGCGGAGATGCAGTTGAGCGGAGATGCAGAAAAGAACCGGCTGATTCAGAGAATGGGCGTCTCGGCGCGCCTTCGGGGGACTTCGCCGCCAGCCCCCTTGCTCCCCCCGAAAAGCGCTAGATCGCGCCATGGCGGAGGCGGGGCGCCCCTCCCCTTGACTCGAATCCGAACCTCACCGTGGCCGGTCAACGGCAATAACTTGTGTGGTAACAATCGGGCCGGTGGCTGATTCACCCGCGCGGTCGCAGGGCGAGGATCAACTCCACCTTGCCGATCTGTTCATCCAGTTTCCGGGCAATCTCGACCGACGAGCGGCCGTCATCCGCCAGCGCATAAACCGACCGGGTCAACGGATCGAGTTCGACTTCCGGCTCGAGCTGCGGAGCGCCGTGGGACAAACGTGGCGTTGACTCGACTTCGTGTGCGGGCGTTCGAATGTCCGAATCGACGTCATCCGACTCGTCGAGATCGGCGTCGTTTTTGTCGACCAGATCGAGCGCGGCGCTCCTCCAAGGCGAATCAGAGGATGACTCCGGCGGTGTTTCCGGCGGCGGGTCGTGCCGGGCGGGGTCGGGCCCGGCGGCGCTGCGCAGAATGGATTCCAGACGATCAATCTCCCGCCGCGCTTCATCGAGCAGGATTTCCAGTCGCTCGGCCTTGTTGTCCAGTTGCGAGGCCAACCGCCGGCCGATGTCAAGGTCTTCCGCATCCCGGGATGACTCAGGAACCCTGCCGGACCGCCCCCGTCCGCCTTCGGCGCGGGCCTTGATTTCCTCGATCATCTCCCGGGCGGTGGGACGATCGGCCTGTCGGCGCGCGACCTTGCCGCGTGTGGCGACCGCGATGAGGACAGCCAGGGCCACCACGCCGCCGACGATCACCATGGCGGCGGCGATATCCAGTCCCGGCGTGCCATTGGTCTCATCCGTCGTTGTGGCCAGCAACAGCAGCGTCATCATCGCGGATTTCATGTGAACTGCGCATACTATCGGTTCGTGAGCGACTCCGCATCCAAGCCGAACGAAAGGCCGGACCGGTCGCCCCCCCTGCCGATTCAAGCCCGTCGGCATCCGCTGGTGCCGATTGTCCGTGCCTGTCTGCGGCGTGAAACTGACTACACCGGCGGGCCGATCATTGTCGCGGCGAGCGGCGGGGTTGATTCGACCGCCTTGCTGGTGGCCGTGCTGGCCCTGCGCGAACAGACCGCTTCGTTTGTCACAAGCGTCGAGCCCGTGGTGGCGCACGTCCATCATCATCTTCGCCGGGATGCCGAACTCGACGCCGAGCATGTGCGTCAATGGTCAGATCGGTTCGGCGTGCAATATGAACGTGCCGACATCTATCCCGATCACGCACGATCGGGCAATCTGGCTGAGGCAGCGCGCGAGATGCGCTACAACGCATTGGTCGAAGTCGCCCGGCGGCATGAGGCGAAGTTCATCCTGACCGCGCACCACGCTGAAGATCAGTTGGAAACGATCCTGATGAATCTGGCGCGCGGCGCGGGGATGGAAGGATTGTCAGGAATGCGGCCGGTTCGCACGCTCGAGTCCGGGGTGAACCTGGTTCGACCTCTGCTCAGCGAAGAGAAGGAATCATGCCGATCGCTGTGCCTCGCGGCCGGACTCACCTGGCGGGAAGATGAATCGAATCATGATCGTGACCGGTCCCGAAACCGGTTGCGCGCAGAAGTGCTGCCCATTCTGGAATCGCTCTGGCCGCACGCCGCCCGTCGCGCGAACACTTTGTCGGAACAGTTGGCGTGGGCCGCCACGCTGGTGGAACGTGAGCTGGATCGCGCCTTCGGCAGCCGTTCACCAATTCCGGATCAGCAGTGGCCGCGTTCGACGTTGCGAGCGCACCCGATCCCGCTCCTGACGGCGGGATTTCGCCGCCTCGCGCTGCAGGACGATCCCGCCCTGATCGATCGTCTGGGCTACGTGACGGTCCGAAAAATTTCCGAGGCGATTCACGATGCGGACGATCGGCCGCGTCGATACGCCCTCGGCCCGCACCTCACGGTGGAAGTGACTTCGAAGCGCGTGAAGCTCCAACCGACCTCGCCACAGGTGTGAGCGGCGATCCGCCATCCGTCAGAAATTTTACTTGAACCGCTCCGCCGCGGCGACGGCCATACGGTCGCAGCGTTCGTTCTCGGGGTGATCACTGTGGCCGCGAATCCATTCGCCGCGAATCTCATGCTTCTGGCGGAGTGCATCAAGCTGTTTCCAGAGCTCAATATTTTTGACCGGTTCGCGCCGGGAATTGCGCCAGCCCTTTTTTTTCCATCCGTCAAGCCATTCATCCAGGCCCTTGAGAACGTACTGGCTGTCGGAGATCAGCCGCACGCGACACGGTTCCGAGAGGGCTTCGAGGCCGCGAATGACGGAAATGAGCTCCATTCGGTTGTTGGTGGTGTTCCCCTCCCCGCCGGACTCCTCGCGTTCGGACCCGCTGGCGGGGTGTTTGAGGATGTACGCCCACCCGCCGGGGCCCGGATTGCCGGAACAGGCGCCGTCGGTGTAGAGCTCGACTTCCATACGGTCGCTCATGGTGTCAAAGGTCCCCAGTCAGAAGTGATCGTGAAAGGTCCCCAGTCAGAAGTGTTCGTGCAGCATATCAGCACGAACTTCGGTCATGCCGGGCTGAGGGCGCAAAAACCATGATTTTCATCTCTTCCGGCCGGAATCCCCCCGAACCCGCCGACGATCCGTATCATGCGGCCCTTCACAGAAAATGAACGGAATTTGAACATGCGACCCGCAGCCCGGATTGCCGCATGAGCCACGAACGCACCGAAGAAGACCACGATTCCACCGCCTCACCGCTCCGGCCGCTCCAGCACCGGAGGCGCGGCGCGTGGAAGCACGGGATCATTGCGGGGCTGTGTCTCTATTTCTTTCTCAGCGCGATCAACATCATGGGGGAAGGGCTTAAGTACGTCGGCGATGCCGGCGACTGGCTCCAGCGGATCTTCGCGCACGGCGACAACCCGTTCGTCGCGCTGCTCGGCGCAGTCTTCGTCACCGCCGTGGTGCAGAGTTCCTCCTTCACCACCGCGCTGATCATCACGCTCGTCGCCTCCGGACAGATCACGCTCGCCACCGCGGTGTTCGCGATCATGGGCGCGAACATCG
>SKZB01000436.1 GCA_007127615.1 Phycisphaerales bacterium
AACGCGATGCACTTCCTCATTGGGAAATAGCATCGCGTTCCTGCCGGAGATTGCAACCCGGTTTCCCTCGCGTGTCCGGAAGGGGCGGCCCGAGGACACGGGGATTGCCGGACTACCCCAGGAGGTTCAGCACGTTGCGGGAGTCGTGGTTCGCGGCCTGGAGCACATGAATGGCGATGTCCTGCAGTGAGCGGATCCTCAGATTTTCACTGCTCTCCCGGGCGTAATCCGTATCACGGATCTGTGACTCGGCCGACGCCACGGACTCCATCGCCGCGCCGATCTGGTTGATCTGAGCGCCGACGGCCTGCTGGAAGCTGCCGACCCGGCCGCGTTCGGCGTTGATCTGATCGCGGGCGGACTTCAACATTTCACGGGCATCGCTCAGACTCCCGCCGGTGATGCGCAGTTGTCCGCCGCTGCCCAGATCGTTCAGATTGAAGGTGCCGTTCTCGGTTTCGATGGAGCCGAGCTGGCTGGTGGTGACAGAGTCTATCTCGACGGTGTTGCCACCGGCCTGAAGCGTAAATGATCCGTCCAGCAGCTTCGTGCCGTTGAAACTGGTCGAGTTGGCGATCCGGTTCATCGAACCGAGCAGACTGTCGAGTTCCATCTGGTTCGCTTCGCGTTCGGCGTCGCTCATCCCGGCGGAGTTGGCATTGGCGACGACGAGGGATTCGGCCCGCGTGGCGAGGTTCGCCATTTCACCGAGCGCGCCGTCGATCACCGACGCGATCGAGTCGCCTCTCTGCAGGGCACGACTCTCCGCGTCGAGCACCGCCAGCGCGGCCCGCAGATTCTCGGAACTGATCAGGCCCGCCGGATCATCAGCGCCCCGGTTGATACGCAGCCCGGTCGCGAGCTTCTCCTGCGACTGCACCGCGGCTCGGTTGTGCGCTGCGTTCGCTCGGAGCAGCGGCAATCCATTGGAAGGTGGCAGAGGTTGAATGCCGGTCATGGCCTCCTCCTGTTCTGATCGCGTCATTGCGATCTCTATACCTGACAGCATCCAATACATTGCGTTCATCCGGCACCGTCAGTCGTCGGTGCCGGGCTTTCGGCCGGTTATCAGCCGGACCAGATGCTCCCCTTTGCCTGCATTCCGCAGTTATCGGGCAATCTCAGGTTCAAGCGATCGGGGCGAATCGTCAGGGAAAGATTTTCCGAAGCGCGAGCTCGCGCCGAAGATCGCTCAACTGACCGGCATGCCACCCCTCGTGCCAGTGAATCTTGTTCACGGCATCAAGAGGCGTTTCCGCGAAACCGGCCCCCTCGTCGCCCAGGGGACGATTGAGCGCGGCCGCCTCCGCCCGCATCACGCACCGGATGAGATTCTGCCGGGTCCGATCAAAGAGCGGCCGAAGCGAGGCCAGTTCCGGATACCGGGACGGATCGTCAACGGCCGTTCGGTTGTGACCGAACAGCGACCTGAAGCGCGACGGCAGGATGGATTCGATCGGTTCGATCATGCCGTGGATCCACTCGTCGGAGACGGCCAGATGCCCGACGATCCAGAGCGCGTGGACACCGTTCGGGGCCAGTTGCCTCGTTTCCGCCCCGGCCGGAAAGTCCGCCAGCAGCGCACGGGTGAAACCGCGGACCGTTTCCAGGCCGCGGCAGATGAACCTCACATGTTCGTGCGGAGGCGAGGCCACCGGTCAGCTCATGATTTCGACGATCTCGAACCGCTTCTCCCCCCGGCGCAGATCGACGCGAACCGTTTCGCCGACGTGTGACTTGAGAAGTGCCATGCCCATCGGACTGTTGGGCGTGACTTCGATGATCTCATCGTTCAATTCGCCCGTGGCTTCGCCGACGAGCCGGTAGAGATCTTCGTTTCCGGACTTGACGTCGCGCAGCTTGACGGTGGCGCCGATGAACACCATGCCGTCGGGCAGGTAGTCGGTGTCGGTGACGACGGCCTGGGAGAGTTTTTCTTCGAGTTCACGAATCTTCGCCTCGTTATGTCCCTGGTCCTCCCGGGCCGCGTGGTACTCCGCATTCTCCTTGAGGTCGCCCAGCTCCCGGGCGCGGGCGATCCGGTCGGTGATGGTTTTCCGTCGACCGGTCAGTTCCTTGAGCTGCGCCTCGAGGCGAGCTTTGTCGTCTGAAGTCATGTATTGCATGGTGATACACCCAATGAAATGGCCTCGCCCGAGTCGATGACCCGGGCTGCGGGACGCGCAGGCAGGGCCGGTCGGCACGAGAGAGGCATCGTCAGTTCACCTCTACCATAGGAATCATCGGCCGCAGCGACAAGCCCGCTGGAATGAATCTCGAACGGGCCCGGTTCGTGCCGTCGCGGGTGAGGGCGGCGGAACCGCCTCATGCCGGCCGGGTCACGTAGCGGAGAAGCTCGACGAGTTGTTCCGGCCGTTCCGCAACGGCCAGTGCCGCGGCATCGACCTCTTTCAGCGCGTGTGCGTGTTCCGGATCGTGCAGGATGATCAGCGGGATGCCCTTCGCCGCGGCGTACCCCGCATCGAACGCCGCGTTCCACTGGCGATACTTCCCGCCGAACCGGACCACCACCACCTCCGCGCGGTCGATCAGGACCCGGTTGCGGATGGCGTTGACCCCGGCTCCTTTGTGATCCTTCCAGAACGACTCGGTCTCCTCGCCGAGAATTCGGACCCCGCACTCGTCGCTGGCTTCGTGATCGGTCACGGGGCCGACGAAGTTCACGGGCAGATCGGCCCGTTCGGCGCCTTCGCGAATCTGCCGGCGCCAGTCGGAATGAATCTCGCCCGAGAGATAAATGGTCCAGTTCGCAGGCTTCGCCGGCATGACCAGGTCCCTTCTTTCAAAGTCACTTGCGACGCGACAAGACGATGCCGGTCGTGAGCGCGCCCCCGGCAAAGCCGATGAGCAGCGTCACCAGAAGCAGCACCGACCGCGGCATGGTCACCGTCGCGAACAGCAGTCGGGTGCTGACCGATTCGGTGTTCTGCAGAATCACGATGACGGTCAGGATGATCACCGCCGCAATGAGACCCATGCGGATTCGCTTTCCGAGCGATTTGTTCCGGGCGTCTTGACGGGCTTCCGGCATCATCAAGTTCTCCATGTGAATCCTGGAATCAGGTGAACCAACAGAACCCAATGGTCCATGGACCGTGCGCGGCGGCCGTCCACGGTTAGCGCCGCTTCGACCGCCCAACGGCGCGGACGCGCCGGAAGTGCTCCGGCTCCACCGGTTGCACCGACAGCCGCTGGCCGCGCTGGAGCACCAGCATACC
>SKZB01000327.1 GCA_007127615.1 Phycisphaerales bacterium
ACAAGACAGTACGCGTAAGTTTCGGATGTGCTCTGGCGGGTGCCGGAGCTCTTCTGCTTCTCGGGGCGGGCGAGCGGCCTGTCACCCTGGATTCAGAGCGGTTTGGCGCTGATCGCACGTCGCCGGCGGACGTCCAACCGCTTCGCCGTGTGGATCAGCAGAAGGTTCGCAGTTCGGTTTCGACCTTCCGCAGCCCCGCGCCGCGGAGCGAACCGACGATGATGCAGCAGACGAACGGCGCCAAGTGCCCGCTGGACGGGGAGGTCGGTCAGTACAGCTTCGACAACGGCGCGCCGAACGGTGAGGGCGGAATCGCCTCCCAGATCGGCGGCCCCTTCCCGGATCCGCCATTCTTCGGCGGGCCGGAAGTGCGGGCGGCCGACGACTTCGTCGTTGAATTCGAATCCAACATCAATTCGATCGCGTGGACCGCGCTGGAGAGTCTGGCGGGTGATGGGTCCGGCGACGAGACCGGCATCAACTGGGCCGGTCAGGTGCGCCTGGAGATTCGCAACGATGGCGGTTGCGCGCCCGGCGATGCGATTCTGAACGTGGATCTCGACGAGTGCGTCGATAACGGCCCCGAAGGTGTTTCCGGCGCGTGCGTCGTGCGGATGCCGCTTCCCGAAGATCAAGGCGCCCTGGAACTGAATCGCGTCGAATACATGATCAGCGGCCTTGACCTGGACCTGGCGCCCGGCCGTTACTGGCTGAGCGTCGCGCCGATCAGCCATCCCGGCACCGGGCAGAGCTTCTGGGAGGCGAGCTCGACCGGCGATCTGGCGTGCGAAGCGCTGATTCAGGCCGGACCGCTCGGCATCAATGACTGGTCGACCGTCGCCGACGCGAGTTCGTTGAACTTCGTGATCAACGGCTGTGTGACCGATCCGGTGCTGGTCGATTGCGGCACCGGCGTGGGCAACTGCATGCTGGCCGATGACCTGACGCCCGGCTGCGAAGTCGGCAGTTGCTGCGCCGCGGTGTGCGCTTCGGGACTGATCGAATGCTGCACCGATGCCTGGACCCAGGCGTGCGTCGAGGCGGCGGTGGAAATCTGCGACGGACTGCTCGCGGGCTGCAACGTTCCTCTCCCGGCCGACACGATCATCGATCTGGATGATCCCTGCGGATTGAGCACGAACGATGGCTGCCTCGCGCTGGATCCGGAGACGGCCTTCGCGGAGTTGCCGGAAGGTGATTTCACTCTGCTCGGCACGCTTTCCGCCTCGTCCGCTGACGATTTCATCGATTCGGACTGGTACGCCTTCTCGCTGAACGACGATTCCGAAGTGGAGCTGTCCTTCCGCTCGGCGTTCCCGGGACGACTGCGGATCTTCGCCAACTTCTTCGATGAAAAGGATCCCGGGACGCCTCTCGGCGGACCGATCAATGTCTGTGACGAATTTGATTCGGAAGCGTTCGAGGTGGAGCTCATCACCTCCGATTGCGGCCAGGTACAGTTTGACGATGTGTTGCCGGCGGGGAATCACCTGATCGTGGTTCTCTTCGACGATGTTCTCCTCAATGGCGGCGTTGCCGGAAAGGGTGGACTGGTTCCCGATCTGCCCTGCGGCACCGACAATGAGTACATCGTCGAGGCGTCCATCTTCCCGATCGTTCCGGAAGCGTGCGGCGACGCGATCGCGGGAAGCTGCTTTGAGGAAAACGGCACGCCGTACTGTGACGACGAGGACTGCTGCGAGCTGGTCTGCGCCGGAGATCCGTTCTGCTGCGACACGGAATGGGACGCTGCCTGTGTCGAGGATGCGCTGGCGATCTGCGTTGACGACCCGAAGGACAACAACTTCTGCGCCGGGGCGACCGAAGTCTTCGCGGGCGACGAGATCGCCGGCAGCCTCAGCAACGCAACGTTCAGCGGCATCCCGAGCCCCTGTATCGAGAATGATGCTCAGCGCGATCGCTGGTATCAGTTTGAGGCGCCCGCAGACGGCACACTGGAACTCTCCACCTGCGGCACCGCCAACATCGGCGGTCTGATGGAACCGCTCGACACCTCCATCACGGTGTACGGCGAATCCTGCCCGGGTTTCAATGGGACTCCCGCGGGTATCGACCCCGGAAATGGTTTCATCGCGTGCAACAGTTATTTCAGCGAAGGTAACTTCCCCGATGCCTGCCCCGGCTTCGGCGGCCCCGCCGGCGGAGGATTGCTCGGCGATCTGGATGCCGCGCTCAAGGTTGACCTGCAGGCCGGTGATGTCGTCCATATTCGCATCAGCGGCACCTGGCCTCTGGGCGGCAGTAACGGCAGCTTCCTCTTCCAGGTTGACTTCGTTATCGACGACGATCAGCCGACCGGTTGCCTCGGCGACTTGAACGAAGATGGCGTGGTCAACGTCTTCGACCTCTTGAGTCTGCTGGAGAACTGGGGCTCTTGCGTCAACATTGAAGGCAAGTTCGGTTTCTGCCCCGGCGACCTGAACGAGGACGGTGTGGTCAATGTGTTTGACCTGCTGATCCTGCTGGAGAACTGGGGGGACTGCCCCGACGAGACCGGCTGCGGGGATGCGGACGCGGGCGACTGCTGTGAGTCCAACGGCACGCCTTTCTGTAATGATGCTGCGTGCTGTGAACTGGTTTGCGCCGACGACCCCTTCTGCTGCGACACCACTTGGGATTCGCTGTGCGCCGACGCCGCGAATGATGGCTGCGAAGTCTGTCAGAAGGAGCCCGCCTGCGGTGTCGCGGGGACGGGCGATTGCTGCGAGGACACCGGCACGCCCTTCTGCGACGATGAATTGTGCTGTCAGTTGGTCTGTGCGGCTGATCCCTTCTGCTGCAACACCACCTGGGATTCGCTGTGCGCGAACAACGATCTGACCGGTGCGGCCGGCCTGTGCGCGATCTGCCAGGCGGTGAAGTAAAGCCGGATTCCCCTTTCGAGTTTGATCACCCACCGCCCCCGCCCCATGACCGATTCATGTGGCGGGGGCGGTTTTTTACTGTCGGGACCATGGATGGAGGGGTGGAGCGACGAAGCGACGGAGGGACCGGGGGACCGTTTTTAAAGAGGGACATTTTTAAAGAGGGACAGCTCCCATTAAATCGAGCGCGGATGGACGGGAGAAGGTGGAAGCCGTGTGGCCAGTGAATGGAGGGAAAGAGGGATGGAGGGTGATGAAACGGAGCGACAAAGCGAAGGAGGGAGGCGTCAAATCACAAATCCCCAACTCTCGGCTTGCCGATGAACTTCAAAGTGACGGAGCTGAAAGATGGC
>SKZB01000442.1 GCA_007127615.1 Phycisphaerales bacterium
AAATGATTGTCGAGGCACTGGAGAATTCGCCGCCGCTTTCGGTCACCATGGCCGAACGCATCGCCAAGCTCCGGCAGTGGGCGCAGAGCCGCTGCGTGCCGGCGGAATGAAAAGTGTCCGTCGTCGCCGGGCGCTCCGGATTTACGCCCACGCGTCTGCTTCGACCCGAGTCGCCGCCCCGAGTCACCCGCTCGGCTTCGGCAGTTTCTCGATCGCTTCCATCAACTGCGCTTTCGCGGCTTCGACCTCAAGTGAGATTCGCGCGCCCGCGGCATGAACGTGTCCCCCCCCGCCGAACTCCTGCGCGAGTTTGTTGACATCGATAAAATCGCCGGCGTCGTACCCCGGTAGCGGCGGTTTGGAGCGAAAGCTGATCTTCGTCAGCTCCGTCTCGGTCTGGGTCAGCATGACCGAGACGCGCACCCGGCCGACGATCATCGGCATGTTCACGACGCCGGTCAGATCCTCCAGCGAGCCGCCGGTGATCTGAAAATCCGTCAGGCGCAGCGTCATGATCGCGACGGTTCCATCGCGCGCGAACTCCATCGAACCGAGCGCGCGGGATTCGAGCGCGAGCCGTTCCGGTCGATGGGTTTCTTCGAGAATCTGGTACAGCGCCGCCTTGTCCACGCCCTGCGCCAGGAGTTTCGCGGCGAGCGCGAACGCTTTCGCATCGGCATTGTTATGTCGAAACCATCCGGTGTCCGTCGCGAGGCCGACGAACAGCGCCTCGGCAATGCTGTTGTCGCCGCCGGTGATTGCGACCTCCATCGCCAGCAGCACGTCGTGCAGCACCGCGGTCGCGGAGGGCTTGCTCGTATCGATGAGCCGCATCGGTGCGATGTCGTCGCCGCGGGCGTGGTGGTCGATCCCCACCACGCGCTCACGGTGTTCCTTCAGCCAGTCACGAATCGGATCAAGTTGGGCCCACGCGCCGGTATCCACCACGATGATCGTGTCGTAATCATCGCCGGGGGGCGTCTCTTCGACCGTGCGAAACGGCGTCGGACCGGCGATCAAGCGCAGGTTCGGCTCGATCGGCCCCATGAGAAACATCTCGGCGTCCTTGCCCATGCGATCGTACGCGCGTTTCAGCGCCAGCATCGATCCGACCGCATCACCATCGGGCTTGGCGTGCGCGAAGATCGCCACCCGCTCGGCCGCGGCCAGCCGATCCGCGACCGCTTCGACCGAAGCGGTCGATTCGTAAGCGTTCTTCCGTGCCGCAGAAATGGACTCACTCGATTGCGTCATGTTGTTGAGATTACCACGAAGAACGCTGGTTTTCAGACCCGCGCCGGTGCGCCGGCGGGGATACGCGCCGAAACAAGTTCCCGGGTCGCGGCGATGTCCCTTTCCAGTTGATCCGTCAGACCCTGGACATCCCGGTAGACGAGCTGATCACGCAGCCAGTTCCGGAACTGTAGCTCGATCGGCCAGCCGTAGTCGTCCAGCGGCCCGTCCCAGTCCAGCAGGTGCGCTTCGCAGATCCGGGGGTGTTCTCCGAAGGTCGGCTTGGTGCCGATACTGATCGCCGCGGCATACCACGGACCCGCTTGCGCGCGTTCCTCTCCGTCCACGCGCCGCGCCCTTCCGGCGTAGATGCCGTCCTTCGGCAGCATCAGATCGCCGTGATCGAGATTCGCCGTCGGCACATTGAGCGTCCTTCCGCGCTGCTCGCCCTGAACCACCCGGCCCGTCAGTTCATACGGCCGGCCGAGCAGCCTGGCGGCATCTTCCACCCGGCCGTACTTGAGCAGCCAGCGGATCAGTGAACTGCTCACCCGAATCACCGACTGATCGCGCAGAGCGCGCTCCACGGGATCGACCACGATCACCCGGTAACCGTGCGCACCAGCGCGTTCGCGCAGAAAATCAACCGAGCCGGCCCGGTTGCGGCCGAACCGAAAATCTTCACCCTCGACGATCACGGCCGGCTGGAAGCGTTGCACCAGCCGGTCCAGAAAGTCCTCGGCCTCGAGCGCGAGAAATTCCCGGGTCGGGGTGAGCTGAATGACCTCATCCGCGCCGAGTTCACGCAGCCGGCGTTCTCGCTGCGGGAAGGTGCTGAGCCGGGCCGGCGCCGCTTCGGGGCGCAGCCGGGTGAGCGGATGCGGATCGAACACGAGGGCGACGACCCGGCCGTCAGCGCCGACGGTTTCCCGCGCCGTGGAGATCAGCGCCGCGTGCCCCTCGTGCACGCCGTCAAAGTTGCCGATCGTGACTGCCGTCGCCGGACGGCCTTCGGCCCGTTCATTGGATGCATCATGATTCATCATCGGTCATACGATAGGAAACCGAACGTCACGAGCCAAGAAGAGATCGCGGGAGATGACCCGAAGGATCAGCCGGAACTGGGGGTGATCCGATCGGGCCGGTCCTTCCGATCCGGATTCGGAGTCGGGCTGCCGCCTTGATTCGGTCAAGAAATCGGCTATCCTGCCCGAATCGTTCGAAGGTTGACCGGTAGTGACTGCCTCCAAGGCAAAGACCGGCCGACCCGACAATCAGGGGCTGTAGCTCAGTTGGGAGAGCGCCTGCATGGCATGCAGGAGGTCGTCGGTTCAAGTCCGATCAGCTCCACTACTCATTCGCTCAACAGAGCGGCTGAATTACGGGATTCCGGTGCCCGTCCACCCGTCAATTGGACGACGTACGGCTTCACGCCTGGAACTTCCAGAGCGGGGAAGCGGAGCCACGGGCAAGCAGAGCCGCGGCGAAGAGTCGCCCGAAGGAATTCCGTTTCGCCGGCCCGTCTGTTCACGACCGCCCTGGTCTGGATCATGCGGACAGTCCTGGCCCCCGACCGAACAACGCTTCGAATCGATGCCGACGCGTGAAAACCCGCAAAGTTCAGCCGGGCAGGTGCACCCGCGGCACAAAATGCGGCGCAGCATCCGACCGCGCCGAATCGCACTGATTCGCACGATGACGAGAAGCCGCTTGGTTTGCCGGAGATTCGCAGCGCGACGCGAGGAAGCGCGAAGCGGTGCAGCGTGGAGGAATGGGCCATACTGGACTCGAACCAGTGACCTCTTGTGTGTCATACAAGCGCGCTAGCCAACTGCGCCAATGGCCCTGCAGGCGAGGAGTATAGACCGAAAGCGGCGGATCGCCAAGTCCCCGGGCATCGCGTCCGGCCGGGCATCGGGCCGGGCATCTGGGTGGGTATCTTGCCGGGCATCGGGAAAGAAGCGAACGATCGATAAGAAACCCGCCGGATCGTCCGCGCCCGGAAGCTCATCCGCGGTCAGACCCGCATTCACTCGCAACGTCACTTGTACCTTCACCTGGGCCTTCACCGGCACTATCACTGGCGCCGTCATTTCCACCATCACTCGCGCGGACGGAGGGTCTCGCCGGATCTCGCCTCACCGGAGAGCAGCGGCATCGGCCGGCCCTCCAACCAGGCATCAAAGTGATCCCGGTAGTGTGGTGACCGCGGATCCCCGGACTGACCGGCGGGCAGATTGACCAGGCCGGACTGCTCGCGGCCGGGGGCGACGACGATCCGGCAGCTGACCCCGAACCCCCGCCCCGCCACGCGGATGGCAGATGAATGTCCGGGATGCGGCGCGGCGGGCAGGTTGAGCCGATCGCCGCCGCCGGGAATCATGCCGGCAATGGGATGCTCCGCGATCAGGGTGTTCACCTCCCCCCAGGCGTGCCGGAGCGCCTCCGCCTCCGCCGCGGCCTCAACCGTCTGCAGAATCGTCGTCTCTATCAGCTCTTCCCACGAGCTCCAGCGCGGCCCGAGCAGGTGTTCCGGCCGCTCGGTCAGGAGTTGTCGCGTGGGCGTTTCCCGGTTGAACCAATGGTAATGAAGACGGCGGTGCTTGACCCGGCCCACTTCCACGATCGGCAGGATCGCCTGCTGCCGGAGATGGTCTCTGATCCGGAGGAGCAGCGGAAGGCCACGGCTCTCCGGTTCGGCGCGGCCGTCCCAGGCGCGCACTTCCTCCAGTGCCTTCGCGATCACGCCGGCCCGGGCCTCACTCTCCGGATTGAAGTTCGCCAGCGTCCGCGCGGTCAGCTCGGCGTAGAAGTCCATCACTTCCACCCGCGAATCGAGCTGCATGGCGTACAGATCTTCTTCGCCGAAGGTCTCCTGCCGCGCGAGCAGGTTCGCAATGCGGCGGGCGCGGCTCGCATCGGCCCAGATGCCCCCGACGATCCGCGCCCGTTCCAGCGGCATCGCCCGGTTGTTGGCCGTCAGCAGAACCCCCCGGGGCGGGTCGACGATCATCGGCCGGTCGTCCTCATCGATGGGACCCTCCCAGCCGATCTCCCCCCCCGCCCACGACTCCGCAAAGCGCCCACTGAAACCGGCGCGCCGGGGCAGATAGCCGGAGGTCACCCAGCCGATGCGCCCGTCGCGCGAGGCGAGCAGCACATTCTGGGCCGGTCCGTACCAACCGCGCATGATTTCGATGCCGTCCTCGAGCGTCTTCGCATGGGCCATGCGCATCAGATCCAGATTCACCATCTCGGGATGCAGCGCGGTCCACTTCAGAACCACCAACCGTTCGAGCAGATGATCTTCACTCACCACGCCCCAGCGGGTGGTGCGCAAAGTCAATCGTTCCGTGCCCCCACCACGGATCGTGATTTCCTCGACGAGTTCGCCGAACGGTTCGGCTCCGTCCGGCGTGAGATACTTCTCGGCATCATCGGGGTCGGTCTCGACGAGGATGAGGTCCTGAAAATCCCCCATCATGTTGGTAACGCCCCAGGCGAGATGGCCGTTGCTTCCGATGATGATCGCCGGCGCGCCCGGCATCGTCATGCCGTGCCACTCACCCTCATCCCAGGCGAGACTCGCGCGGTGCCAGACGCCGGGCAGCGAAAGCCCGAGGTGCGGATCATTGACGAGAATCGCCGCCTCACCGTTCGCGCTGCGCGATGCGTCCACCGCCCAGTTGTTCGATCCCGGCGCGTTCGGAAGCGCCGGCAGGACGTCCTGCGCAAAGAGCGAATCGGAACCCGATGAATCAATCAGGTGGGCATGGTCACGCAGGTCGAAGACGTCCGGGCCGGGAATCTCACGCGGGGAGTGACGGCTCGGTGAGCCGTCGGCCAGGGTGTCGAACAATCCAACATCCGTCAGGAGGAAGTCGACGAGCGGACCGGGGAAGACGTCGCGCAAAAGCGTCGCCTGTCGCTCGAAACCGGCTTCCATATGCAGCATATCGAACATGAGCAGCATGTTCAGGACGGTGTCTTCGGGTTTCCACGAGGTGACTTCGAGATTGAGTGAGGCGTACTCGAACGGCTTCTGCTCCATCTCCGCGAGGGCATCATTCACGCCGTCGGCATAGCGCTGAAGAATGGCGAGTTCATCGTCCCCGAGATTCGCGACAACCTGCTGCGCGACATGACGGAAGCGATACCGCCGGTATTCGCGGTCGGATTGAAGCATCGATCGACCGAAGAGCTCGGCCAGTTCGCCCGCCGCGAGACGCCGCATGCCGTCCATCTGAAAGTAACGATCCTGGGCGTGAACCCGGCCGAGCGCGTAGATCGCATCACCGAACGACTCCGCGGTGATTCGCGGCACGGCGTACTCATCGCGTTCAATCGTCACTTCTGCCGAAACCGGCGCCGCCACGATGCTCCGATCATTCGGCTCGGGGGCGAGGCAGGCCGGTGCGATCGCAGCGACCAACGGAACCAGATTGGTCATCGTGTTCATACCCGAATGCTACCCGGTTGCGGGGCGATCCGGGTCCGGGGTTTCGAATCCCGCATGCCCCTACTCCGCGCGACCTCGACGGGCCGGTTCATCGGCGACCGCGATCACGGCGCCGAGAATCATGCGGGGGCGAAGCGGACGGAGCCGCCGCGCGGCCGCCCGCAGCGTCGAGCCGGTCGTACGCACATCATCGATCAGAATCAGGTCGAGGTCTTCAAGCGGCCAGCCGCCCGGCCGAAAACGCTGGCCCATACCGCGGTGGGCATTGCGTCGTCGATCGGCCCGCGGGAGTTGCGTCTGCGGCAGGCCGGGCCGGCGCGCAAGCACTTTGGCGAGGGGCGCGTCCAGCACCTTCGCCACGGCCCGGGCGATGACCGCCGTATGATCGATGCCGCGAAACACGCGGCGCGTCCACGGCATCGGAATGGGAATCACCACCGCCCGCTCACGATCGATCTCTTCCGAAGCGCTCAGCGCTTCGCCGAGGCGGTGACCAAGGTACGCGCCCATCGGCCCCCATCGCTCGTACTTCACGCCCTTCACCCAATCGCGCAGCGGGGCTTCGTAGGCGCCAAGCCGTACGATCCGGTCCGTTCCCACCGTCTGGCCGCGACAGTGGCCGCAGCCGGTGATGGTGGCTTCACCCGGCCCCACCGACGATCCGCACCGGCTGCAGTAGGCATCGGGGCGGTCCGCCCGCCAGCCGGCCTGTTCGACGGCTTCCGACGGTCCGGGTCGCAATCGCCCGATCCAGAAGCCGGCCAGTTGATCGAGTTCCTGCGCCGTCCGCGCGATTGCCCGCCGAAAATTCACCGCCATCGGCACGCTCCCGGAAAAATGATCCCCGAACACGATTCCCGAACACGAGACTCCGTCACGCTCCAACCCGTCATGATACCCGGGATGACGGGATGAAGAACCGAACGGCGCGGGCTACCATGCCGGTGCCATGACCGTCGATGCACCACCGAAATCACGCTCAGATTCATCCCCGGCGCACGCTGGCGATACGCCCCAGCACTTGATCGTCGTCGGGGGCGGTGCGGTCGGCGTCAGCAGCGCGTACGAACTGGCGGCCCGGGGAGCGCGGGTGACCCTCATTGACCGGGATGGTTTCGACCAGGGCGCTTCGACGGGAAATGCAGGGATCATCGCGCTCGGACATCCCCCCCTGCAGCGGCCGGGGCTGGTGAAACAGACACTGCGGATGTTTCTGAATCCGTCAAATCCGCTCTACATCCCGCCTCGGCTTGATGCCGATCTTCTCCGCTGGTTCTGGAACTTCCGCAAGGCGTGCTCTCAACCCCAGTTCGATCACGCCATGAAGGTGTTGACGGAGATGGGATGGCTGGCCGGCGAGTGTTTCGACGCGCTCGTGGAGGGCGAGCAACTCGACTGCGAGTACCACCGCACCGGCTGGATGGAGATCTTCCGGACCCGGGACCGCATGGAGCAGGGCCGCGAGGAAGCGGAACTGGTGCGTTCCTACGGCTACCACGTCGACGAATACGACGGCGACGAACTGCGCGAACGCGAACCGGCGATCCGCGATGACGTCATCGGCGCCTGCCACTATACCGACAGCCGGTTCGCCAACCCGCGAAAGTTCGTCGTTGAACTCGCCCGCGCCGCGAAAGATCGCGGCGTCCGGGTGCGCACCGGCGTCACCGTCCAGCGCGTGATCGTCGACGACGGAGTTGCCCGCGGCGTCGCGCTCACCAACGGCGAAACGATCGAAGCCGATGCCGTGGTGCTCGCCTGCGGCATCTGGACGCGCGACCTGGCGCAGCAGATGCAGGTCAACGTGCCGATGCAGCCGGGCAAGGGGTATCACGTTAACCTCACCGAACCGCGCCGCTGCCCGAGCACGGTCTGTGTCTGCTCGGAGACGTTCGTCGCGGTCACACCGATCGACAACGGCCTGCGCCTGGCCGGCACGCTGGAATTCTCCGGCATCAATCACCGCATGGTGCAGCGCCGGCTCGACATGCTGCGTATCGCGGCGCGGGATTACCTGCATGATCTCGATTCCTGCACGATCCGCAGCACCTGGTGCGGCCTGCGGCCGTGTACCCCCGACGGCCTGCCGGTCATCGGCTGGGCTCCGGGCGTGCGCGGAGCGTTCATCGCCACCGGCCACGCGATGATGGGCTTCGCCCTCGGCCCACCGACCGGGCGGCTCGTCGCCGAAGCGATCACCGGCGAAAAGATGTCGATGGATCTCGCGCCGTTCTCCCCCGAACGCTACCGGACCGGCCACCGGTCCCATCGCTCGGCGGCCCATGCGGGTCCGTGAAGGGGCCCGCCGGCTTCACACCCGAAAACGGCCACGGGAAAACTCCGCTCGACGGCAGAGCTCCGACTCGTCAGAATGACCTTATGTTTGAAGGCGAAATCATCCCCGAAAAGCTGCGCGAGCAGAACACCATCCCCGACCGGGGTTCGGGGCTGTACGTCTGCCGGGAGTGCCGATATCCCTTGAACGGGCTCGGCCGAACGGTCTGTCCGGAATGCGGCCGCGCGTTTGATCCCGAAGATCCCGCGACCATGATCCAGTACCTGAAGGATCCGGTGCGGATCTTCCGCTGTCCATCCACGCTCGCCGCCCAGGTGGTCAGCGTGCTCGAAGACGCGGGATTCGCCGCAATGATCCAGCACATGCGGACCGGCATGATCGGGTTCGTCGAAGGCAGCGACGCCTACATTCTGGTGGACCGAAGTGAGGCCGCCGGCGCGGTGAAGATCCTGGAAAGTGAACCGGAGTCGGCGGCGGAGCTGGACGCCTGGGATTGCCCCGGGTGCGGCGAGCCGAACGATGCCGGCTTCGAGATCTGCTGGAACTGTGAGGGCTCTCATCCGGATCTATGAGGGTGTCCCACTGCGAACACGGATGTCGGGTTTGAGTGCGCCTCCCCGGTCAGGATTGCCAGTTTCTCAACGCCATGCTGCACGGCACCATTCTCAACGAACCGCTTGACGATCATCGCCCCGGCTCCGAGACCGATGGCGGGATGTACGTCTGCCTCGACTGCAGAACGTGCCTGAGCGGCGTGAGGAAACGAGCGTGTCCCGGCTGCGGAAGATCGTTCGATCCACGACGGCGGGAGACGATGTTTCAGTACCTGAAGCGTCCGGTGCGCGTCTTTCGGTGTGAACAGATGCAGGCCGCGCAAGTCGTCACCCTGCTGGACGATGCGGGCATTCCCGCACTGGTGCAGCATCCGGGGGTGAGCGTCGTCGGCTCGATTCTCGGCCATGTCGATCAGTACCACTCGCACGTGGTGGTGGACCGCGAGGATGTGGCCGACGCCACGGCGCTGATCAGAAATCCGCCGGTGATGAACGACGAGCTCGGGCCGTGGAATTGCCCCTCGTGCGGGGAGTCCAACGACGCGGGATTCGAAATCTGCTGGCAGTGCGAGAACGTCCACCCCGAACACCCCGACGCGGAAGGACCCTCCCCATGACGGAGAATGACTCAACGGCCCGCCCCCGTTCCCGGATCGCTCCGTGGGTGCGTATCCTGATCATTCTCACGATCATCATCGGCGCGGGCTGGCTGACCGGCTGCATGGAACGCATGTTCTACATTCCGACGCGTGAATCGACCCCGGCGTCGATGGGACCGCCCGGCACGGAGTCGGTCTGGTTCACCTCCGGGGACGGCACGCGCCTGCACGGCTGGTTCATGCCCGCCCGGAACCGCCCCGACTCCGATGACCCCGCGCCGACGATTCTGCACGTGCACGGCAATGCCGGCAGCGTGCGCTCCCACGCCTGGTTCACCGAACACCTGCCCCCCGCCGGGTTCAATGTGTTCCTGTTCGATTTTCGCGGCTACGGAGAAAGCGAAGGCCGTCCGACCCGGCGCCGTCCGCTCATCGCCGACACCCGCGCAGCGCTCGACGCCCTTCTGGAACGCGATGATGTCGACCCCGACCGCCTCGGCATGTACGCCCAGTCACTCGGCGCGGCGATCGGCGTCACGGTGATGGCGGAACGGGACGAACTGCGCGCGGCGGTGCTTGAATCACCCTTTGCGAGCTGGCGCGAAATCGCCGCCGACGCCATCGGCGGCGGGCCGGTCGCCCGAACGCTCGCCGCGGTGCTGATTCCCGACCACAGCCGACCGGACGAGGCGATCAAGCGCATCGACCGGCCGGTGCTGATCATTCACGGGACGGACGATCGTGTCGTTCCCATCCACCACGGCCGCGCCATGGACCGGGCGGGGGGCCGGAACGTCGAACTGCTCGAATTCGATGCGGGCGATCACAACGTGCTGCGGCAGACCCATCCGGAAGTGGACGACATGACGATCGATTTCTTCCGGAAACACCTGGGGGGCGACGGATCGCGCCCGGAGCCGAGTGATGATGGCTGAGCCGCGTGAAACCAGAGGTCTTTTCCGGTTCTCCCGCCGCTTGCGTTTGACCCGGCCGCCTGAGTTCGTCGCGGTCCTGGACGCCAATGTTCGCGTGCGCTCCGGTCCGCTGTTCATCGGCGCGCTGCCGAACGATCGTGGTCATCCGCGTTTGGGGTTGATCGTCTCCCGCCGGGTCGGGAACGCCGTGATCCGCAATCGTGTCAAGCGTCAATTGCGGGAGGCCTTCCGACTTTCCCAGCATGATCTGCCGACCGGCTACGATCTGGTGGTGAGCGTCCGCGCCCACGAGCCGCTCACGTCCGATGCCTACCGAACCCGTCTCCTCGAAACGGCCCGTGAACTTGATCGTTTATGGCGGAAGAAACAACAACGGCAATGTCAACGCGAACCGCAGTGAAGTCTTCCGTTGACTCACCTCGGCCGGGCCTGCTCGCGCGCGGGTTCATCTTTCTTGTGCGCTGCTACCAGGCGACCCTCAGCCCCTTCGTCGGCATGCACTGCCGCTTTCAGCCGACGTGTTCGCACTATTCGATCGACGCCTTCCGCATCCACGGCGCGCGGCGCGGGCTCTGGCTGACCGTACGCCGCATCGGGCGGTGTCATCCGCTGGGAGGGTTCGGCTACGATCCGGTTCCGCCGCGATCGCGTGATGTCGGTCCGTCGAGGGAGGCGGACCATGACGAAAACGAATCCCCCGCTACGCCCAAGGAACTGAACGAGTGAGCGCACTGTATCCCCCCGCCATTCTCGCGATCGGGCGCAACTACTCGGGCCACGCCCGGGAGATGAAGGGCGATCTGCCCGAACGGCCCATGGTCTTCATGAAAAATCCTGCTTCGGTGATCGGCGCCGGGCGGCCGATCGTTCTGCCTCCGATCTGCGATGAGCCCGAAGAACAGGTGGACTATGAAGGCGAACTGGCGGTCGTCATCGGTCCCGCGGCGAAAGATGTGGCGGTTGAAGACGCCCTTGACTTTGTGCGCGGCTACGCGGTCGCGAACGATGTCAGCGCGCGGTGGTGGCAGAAGGAGGGATCGGGCGGCCAGTTCTGCCGCGGCAAGAGCTTCGATACGTTCTGCCCGATGAGCGACCCCGTGCCGGCTTCCACCGTGCCCGATCCCCAGGCGCTGCGTCTGGTGACCCGGCTGAACGACGAAGTGATGCAGGATGCCACGACCGGCGAAATGATCTTTCCGGTCGCCACGCTCATCGCGGAACTGAGCCGCGGCACGACGCTGCTGCCGGGCACCGTGGTCCTGACCGGCACCCCGGCGGGCGTCGGCACGGCCCGCACGCCCCCCCGCTACCTGCGCGAGGGTGACGTCGTTGAGATCACGATCGAAGGGGTCGGGTCACTCCGCAATCCCGTGGTCCGGGCCCGGTGATGCCGACGACCGATCGGGCTCTCACCGCCGCAGTCGGTCCTCGCGCTGACGCTGCTCCTCGATCTGCTGTTCCCGCAACTGGCGCTGGCGGGCCAGATTCGCGCGGTACGCTTCGAGTCCGGGCGGCCGGGGGAACACCTCGTCGAGCGATTGTTGCGTGCTGAGCGGATGGCGCGCGAACTGTCGTTCCAGCGTCGGCTGGATTCGGTCGTACGCACGCAGTCGAAGACCGGGGAGTTCGTGCTGATCGATGCGGCGCCAGATGGTCAGCCGCTCCTGGAGCGGGATCGTCGGATCGGTCATCAACTGCACAAAGGCGATCTCGGCACTGTTCTCAAGCTGACCGAGCAGATCGCGCAAACGACCGGTTCCGAACTGCGTCTCGTAGTCGTGGTATTCATGGTTGCGGAAGAAATCCGTGACCATCTCCGCAAATTGAATCGACTGTTCGAGCACCTCCGGACGATTCTGACCGACGCCGACCCTCAACCCGCGGCGGAGCGCGGCATTGACCTCGCTCGGCGCCAGATGCGGCTGGTACTGGTACTGATCGAACACCTGGT
>SKZB01000008.1 GCA_007127615.1 Phycisphaerales bacterium
ACTGATTCCGCTTTCGGACCGGGGCTGAACCGGCCGCACGATCCGGCCGATCTCACCTCCATCCGTCCGCCGTTCGGGGAAAGATGCTCTCCCCGAAAGCCGCTACGATGGTTGTGTTCGTGCGGCGGGATCACCCCTCGGTGACACCGTGCCGCTCCACTCAGCGTCCCGCCCCCAGAACCCACGGAAGTCGTTCATGACCACCACGACCAGCGCCCATGCCGCCACCGCCGCTTCGGAACTCTTCGGAAGCCCCGCCGTCGAGGAATCGATCACCCGCATCGTCGATGAGTTGAAAAAGGCCCAGTCCTCGATCACCGCCGCCCGGCCGCCGAAGCCGGAGCTGAAGGAGACCTACCAGGATTATCTCGACCGCGTGGCGAAAGCGAAGGGCAAACCCGCGCTGTTTCCGTACGTCGGCTCGGGGATCGGAAACGGCCCGCTCGTCGAGCTGGCCGACGGCTCGGTGAAGTGGGATCTGATCAACGGTATCGGCGTGCACATGTTCGGCCACTCCGAGCCGGAACTCGTCGCCACCGCACTCCGCGCCGCGATGGGTGACACCGTCATGCAGGGCAATCTGCAGTTCAACCACGACTCGACCGAGTTCGCGGAACTCATCATCGGGGAAGCCGCAAAGACCAGCCGGATCAGTCATGCCTTCCTGACCAACTCCGGCGCGATGGCGAACGAGTCGGCGCTCAAGATCTGCTTTCAGAAAAACGCGCCGGCCTCACGCATCATCGCCTTCCAGCACTGCTTCATGGGGCGATCGACGACGATGGCGCAGATCGGCGATTCGGCCGGCGGGCGCGTGGGCATCCCGCTGAACACCCTCGTCGACTACATGCCGTTCTACGATCCGGAACACCATGAGCATTCCATCCGCTACGCGCAGTGGCATCTGCAGCAGTACATCAACCGTTATCCGCAGCAGCACGCGGTGTTCGTGATGGAACTCGTGCAGGGTGAGGGCGGGTTCAACGTCGCGCCGCGCGAGTACTTCGAGCCGCTCATGAAAATGTGCCGCGAGAACGACATCGCCGTCTGGGCCGATGAAGTGCAGAGCTTCGGCCGCAACGAACAGATGTTCTACTTCGAGCAGATCGGTCTCGGCGAATACATCGATCTCGTCACCATCGGCAAGATGAGCCAGATCTGTGCGGTCCTGTACACCGAAGCGTACGCGCCCAAGCCGGGACTGCTCTCCGGCACGTTCGTCGGGTCCACCGTCGGGTTGAACGTCGGGAGGCGATTGCTCGAACGACTGCGCGATGAGGGGTACTACGGCCCGGAGGGCAAAAACGCCCAACTTCAAAAAGCATTCCGTCACCACGCCGAGGCACTGGTGAACGAACATCCCGAATGGTTTCCGCCCGTACCGCATGAACTCGGCGGCCACTACGAAAAGGTGCCGCATTACGGCGGGACCGGCGGCATGATGCGCCTTACGCCTTTCGGCGGCGACAAGGCAAGGATCAACCGTCTGCTGCACGTTCTCTTCGAGGAGGGCATTATCGCTTTTTCCTGCGGCCACGGGCCGTTCCACCTGCGGTTCCTGCCCCCGGTCGGGGTCATGCGGCCGGAGCAGTTCGGCGAGGTCTTTGGTATCGTGAAATCCGCGCTCGATCGCGTGGCGCAAGAGTCCGGAACCTCCTGAAACTCCTGAATCTTCCTGAACCCACGGGGTCACATCCGGCGCGCATTGAAACCCGGATCGGCGGACAGATCCCCCCCGCGAAACGTCAACTCAGAACCTTCCTTTCCTCACGATCCCATGTTCATCATCCGCCAGGCCACCGTTGACGATGCCGCGACGCTGCTCAAGCTCGCGAAGATGGTGCATTTCATCAACCTGCCCGCGGATCCGGACATCATCAACCGCAAGATCATTCAATCCCGCCGGAGTTTTTCCGGCAAAGCGCCGTCGGATCTTGAACGTGAGTTCATGTTCGTGCTCGAAGACACCGAGACGGGCAACATCATCGGCACGTCGTCGGTCATCTCCCGCATGAGCTGGCCCGGCCGTCCGCACACCTATCTGCACGTGCGCGAGCGGCAGATGTACAGCGAAGACCTGCGGACCGGGCAGGTGCACACCACCCTGCAGATCGGCACCGATGAGACCGGGCCGAGCGAAATCGGCGGGCTGATTCTTTCCCCGGCGTACCGCGGCCGGAAGGAAAAGCTCGGCGCGCTGCTGTCGCTCGTGCGGTTCCATTTCATCGGGCTTCACCGCGACTGGTTCGCCGATCGGATCATCGCGGAGATGATGGCGCCGCTGACGCCGGACAGCCGCAATACGTTGTGGGAGTACCTCGGCCGGCGGTTCATCAACCTGAGTTACACCGAAGCCGACCGGTTCTGTCAGCATTCCAAGGAGTTCATCACCGCGCTGTTCCCGAAGGAAGAGATGTACGCCTCGCTGCTGCCGCCGGAAGCGCGGAACCTGATCGGCAAGGTCGGCCCCGAAACCGAGCCGGCGAGAAAGATGCTCGAGCGTCTCGGCTTCCGGTACGAGGGCCACGTCGACCCCTTTGACGGCGGCCCCTATCTCGAAGCGGAAATCGCCGAGATTCCCCTGGTGGCAACGACCCGGCGCGCGACGCTGGGTGATCCGGCCAAGCGTTACCCCCACACCGGAATCGTGAGCGTGATGCAGGAAGGCCTCTTCCGCGCGATTCGAACCTCCTACACCGAACATGGTGAGACGGTCTCGATGCCCGCCGATGAGGCCGGCGCGCTCGGAGCGCTCGTCGGCGATGAAGTCGGCCTCACCCCGCTCAAGCGGGGCGAGGATTCGACCGAAAAGAACGGCACCGAGGCACAGGGGCACGAAGGCACGGAGGCACGAAGGGGTGGGTCACTTCGGTGAGGGCCTGATTCGGTCACTCCCGCGGAAGGGGGAACCCAGGGGACGCGCTTAAGGCGCTCCGCGAAACGAAACCGTACCCGCGCGCCGAACCCCAGGGTGCCACGGCCAGCGACCGCAGGGAGTCGGCCGTGCGAGATGGAAGGTCAATCGATGGAGTGACGAAGTGACCAGGGGGTCGCTGACGTCACCCACCCCTTCGTCGTCACTCGGCTACTTCGTCACTCCGTCACTTTTCCCCCGTGCCCTTCTCAGGCCTTCCCGAGATCCGTGTGATCCCTCCCGCACAACCAATCAACCCTCTTCGGATTGCTCAGCCAGAATCTCGTCGATTTCCGATTGCAACCGGTCCTTGAGTTCGGG
>SKZB01000026.1 GCA_007127615.1 Phycisphaerales bacterium
AAGGTGCGCGATGAAGTGCCGACCGGCCGCGCGATCCCCGCCGTCGGCACGCGGCTGGTGATCGAACATCGGCTGGCCGGGCTGCGCGTCTTTCGCCGCAGCCGTCTGTTGCGCTGGAGCGAAGGGCGCGGCTACGCGGTGAGCGATCTCTCGCGGCGGGGCCATCACGCCGGCTTTCCGCACGTCTGTGAATATGAAATCATGCCGGTGACGGAGCGATCCTCGAGCTTGCGCCTCTCCGTGCGCGGACGGTGGACCGCCACGTGGATGCCGGTCTGGATGGTTCGAATCTGGCTGATGTGGGTGATGTACGCCACCGGGCAGCGCATGGAGAACGCGCTGCTCGCGGCGCGGGACCTGATCAATCCCGCAGCGCGAGGTACTGGTGCGCGACCTGCCAGACCGGCCCCGCGCCCATGATCACCAGCAGGTCGCCCGGCCGGCAGATGTTCTCAAGCTGCTCGACGATCGCTTCGAACGGATAGAGGTGCATCGCCGAGACGCCGCGCTGACGGAGCCGGTCGACCAGGTCCGCCGCGCTGATGCGCTGTTTCTCGATCTCCGAATCGCGCACGAAGTAGATGTGCGGCACGATGACGACATCCGCCTCGGAAAAACTCTGGGCGAACTGCTCCAGCAGAAACCGGGTGCGGCTGTGCTGATGCGGCTGAAAGACGCAGATCAGCCGCTCGGGTTTCTCCGCGGTGCGCAAGGCGCGCAAGGTGATCTCAATCTCCGTCGGATGGTGGCCGTAATCGTCGTAGACCACCACCTCACCGCCGCCGACGCTTCGCGTTCCGAGCCGCTGCATGCGCCGCTCGATACCGGCGAATGACTCAAGGGCCGCGCCGATTTCGTCCCAGTCCGCGCCGAGCCAGTGGGCGATGATCGCGGCGGCGCTGGCATTCTGCGCGTTGTGTTCACCCGGCATCCGGTTGGTCCACTGGGTCAGCCAGTGTCCTTCCCGGAGCAGTCCGACGCGCTGGACCGAGGCGTCGGCGACGATCTGGTAATCCGCCGCCGGGCTGAAGCCGAACGTCTCAATTCCGCAGCGCAATCCCGTGGTGACTTCACGCCGGTGGGCGCCTTCGTGCGCGATGAGCAGGCGCCCGCCGGCTTTCTCTTCGGGGATCAACTGCGCAAACTCCGCAAATGCGCGGACGACCTGGTCGAGCGAGCCGTAGATGTCGAGATGATCTTCCTCGATGTTGTTGATCAGTCCGAGGGTCGGGCGGTGGTGGTGAAACGAGCGGTTGAACTCGCACGCCTCGGCGACGACGAGTCCGGCCCGGCCGGCGTAGGGACCTTCACCGGGAATCACCGCCGCGCCGGCCCGGCTCCCGCCGGTGCGCCCGGAGGCGATCTGCGGGCAGGTCGCGCCGACGATGAAGCTCGGATCGAGACCGCATTCGATCAGAACGTGGCAGAGCATCGCGCTGGTCGTACTCTTGCCGTGCGTTCCGGCGATGGACACGCCGGTTGCGTCCTGCTGAATCGCGCCGAGCATTTCCGCGTAGCTCATGATCGGCACGCCGCGATCCTGGGCCGCGAGCAGCTCCGGATGATCGGGCCTGATCGCGGCCGAGGCGACGATGAGGTCGCAGGCGTCCGGCAATGCCCCCTTGCTCTGATCGTGTCCGACGGGGATTCCCGCCTCCTGAAGCGCGGCGGTGAGATCACTCGGCACCCGGTCGGACCCTCCGCAGCGAGCGCCGCGGTCGGCGAGCAGCCGCGCCAGCCCGCTCATTCCGCACCCGCCGATCCCGATCAGATGAATATGCCGGCCGGTGAAGCGTGAGGTTGCGGCCGGGGCCGGGGTGTGCTTGGTGGAAGGGGAAACCACGTTGATCATTCTATCGGCGGGCGCGGGGGGCGCGCATGAAACGAAGCCGTACGCCGGCACGTCGTTGCAGGAATCGCTGGCACACCCGGGACCGCGACTTTGTTTTCGCGGAGCGAGCTTCCCGCCTCAGTTGAAAGTATCCTGCACCCGCCATGCCTTCCGCCGCCGAACCCACCCACCCCGCCGACCGTCTGCTGAACGCCATCGACGCCCGCCGGGCGCCGATCTGTGTCGGACTCGATCCCGTGCTCGAACGTCTTCCGAACGCGGTCGCGCCGGATGCGGAGCCGATCGAGCGCATTCGCGCGTTCTGCCTGGGCGTCCTCCGCGCGGTGGCCGAATACGTTCCCTGCGTGAAGCCGCAATCGGCATGTTTCGAGCGCTACCGCGACGGAGGTCGGGGGGTGACGGTATTGAATGAGGTCATCGTGGAGGCGAAGCGGCTCGGGATGGAGGTCATCCTCGATGCCAAGCGCGGCGACATCGGCGTGACCGCGGAGCACTACGCCGCCATGGCCTTCGGCGAAGGGGATGACGCCGATACCGCCGACTGGATCACGATCAACAGCTACCTCGGGGCCGACGGTATCACGCCCTTCCTGAAGCCCGGTCGGGGGGCGTTTGCGCTGGTCCGAACGAGCAATCCGGGCGGGGATCTGCTGCAAAGCCAGGCGCTCGCCTCGGGCGGCACGGTCGCCGATGCCGTGGCGGCGCTGGTCCACGAGATCGGCGCGGGGTCGATCGGCGAACGGGGCTACAGCGCCCTCGGCGCGGTGGTCGGCGCGACCCGGCCGGAGGATGCGACCCGATTGCGCCGCACGATGCCCCGTCAGCTCTTTCTCGTACCCGGCTACGGCGCCCAGGGCGGCGGCGCGAAGGACGTTCTGCCGTGCTTTCACGAGGATGGCACCGGCGCGGTCATCACCGCCAGCCGTTCGGTGATCTACGCCTTCGATCCGAAAGATCAAGATTGGATGAAGGGTGTGGCCGGCGCGGCCCGCTCGATGATCGACGAGATCCGCGCGGCGCTGAACACCGGCTAGCCGCGGTCATTTCGATTCCGGCGCCCATACCGAATCCGCGCCACGCCGAAGAAACGGGTTACCATAAGCGCAACATGGCTGCGTCCCGCATCATCGTGGTGGTCGCCTTTCTCGCCCTTCTGGCGGTGCCGTTCGTGTTTCGCCCGGCAACCCCGCCTCCGCCGCCGGGGGCGGAGCGGCTCATCATCATCACGCCGCACAACGAGCAGATTCGCCATGAGTTCTCGCGGGCCTTCAATGAATGGCACGAGCGCGAGTACGGCGAGCGGGTCAACGTCATTTACAGCGTGCCCGGCGGCACGAGCGAGATTCGCGCGATGCTCCAGGCGCAGTTCGCTGCGGCG
>SKZB01000001.1 GCA_007127615.1 Phycisphaerales bacterium
CCAACGGCTTCGATCAACGATCTCATGCCCATCTTCCGTGCGGACCGCGTCGCCATCGTCGTTGATGAAGACGGCAGCTTCTACGGTCTGATCACAAAGATCGATCTGATCAATTATCTGCGGCGCCAGATGCTCTGACCCCCTCGCCGCCCCGCTCACGCGCGGAGGTCGTGACGTTATCATGCGGATCCCATGAATGCATCGCACCCTTCTCACGACGAACTGCAGCTCGATTCACGCGTGATCCACGGCGGGCAGCGGCCGGACCCCACCACCGGCGCGGTCATGCCGCCCATTTACCTTTCATCAACGTACGCCCAGCGTTCGCCGGGTGAACACCAGGGCTTCGAGTACTCGCGCAGCCACAATCCCACCCGGTATGCCCTGGAACGGTGCATCGCCAACGTCGAAGGATCCCGGCTGAATGAAGTTCAGGACGTCACCGGCGGGGGGTTTGCCTTTTCTTCCGGCCTCGCGGCGACGGCAACCTGTCTGGAACTGCTGAATGCGGGCGACCATCTGATTGCGATGGATGACCTCTACGGCGGGACGTACCGTCTCATGACGAACGTCCGTGAGCGCTCCATGAACCTGAGCGTCAGCTACGTGGATCTCACCGACGCCTCGCGCATCGAATCGGCAATCACGGATCGCACGAAGATGATCTGGGTGGAAACGCCGACCAATCCCACCCTCAAACTGGTCGACCTTGAAGCGGTCGTTGCCATTGCGCGCAAGCACAATCTGATCACGGTCTGCGACAACACCTTCGCCACGCCGATCCTGCAGCGCCCGCTCGAAGTCGGATGCGATATCGTGATGCACTCGGCGACGAAGTATCTCGGCGGGCACAGCGATGTGATCGGCGGCGTGCTCGTCACCCAGCGCCCCGAGCTGGCGGAGAAACTGCGCTACATGCAGAACGCCATCGGTTCGGTCATGAGCGCGTTCGACAGTTACATGGTCCTGCGCGGCATGAAAACGCTGGCCGTGCGCGTCCAGCGCCACTGCGAGAACGCCATGAAAATCGCAACGTGGCTCGAAGCGCATCCCAAGGTCGAGCGGGTGGTTTATCCCGGTCTGCCGAGCCACCCGCAACACGAACTCGCGCAACGCCAGATGCGTTTGCAGGGCAAGCCGGCGGCCGGCGGGATGATCACGATCTTCCTCAAGGGCGGCCTTAAGGAGTCCCGCGTCTTTCTGGAGCATGTTTCGGTCTTCGCCCTGGCCGAATCACTCGGCGGCGTGGAGTCCCTGATCGAACATCCCGCCATCATGACGCACGCCTCCGTTCCGCCGGAGACCCGGGCCACGCTCGGGATCAGTGACACGCTGGTGCGCCTGTCCGTCGGCATTGAGCACGAGGACGACCTGATCGGAGATCTGGATCGCGCGCTGGCGGCGGTGTGACCCCTCAAACGGGTGAGGACGTCTCCGGTTTCGCCCGCGCCCGCTGGGTCACCGCCAGCGTCCCGAGCCCTTTCAGTACGCGCCAGACCGGCCCCGGGAACTGGTGCAAATCAACCATCACCCGCTCGAACGCGCTCAGAAAGTTCCTGACGTCCGGCTCGTTCAAACAGAGCGGCGGGATCAGTTTCACCACGTTGGTCTCGTGGCCGGCCACCTGCGTGAGAATCTTGTGCTGATCCAGCAGCGGAATCGTGACCGCCTGGGGAAACAGGTTTTTGTCCATCTTGTGAATCAGTGACCAGCCCGTCCGCAGTCCGATCGACGCGGGCGGGCCGAACTGTATGCCGATCATCAGCCCGCGCTGGCGCACGCCGTGGAGAAACTCGAACCGCGGGACCATCGCTTCGATCCCATCGCGGATCATCCTGCCCATGCGGTCGGCGTTGTTCATCAGATCATCATCATCCAATGCCCGAAGTGATGCGAGCCCGGCCACCATCGCCATCGCGCCCTGTCCGAACGTGGAAGAATGCACCACGGCGCGATCCATCGAGGAAAAGACGCGGTCGTAAATCCACCTCCGGGTCAGCACCGCGCCGACCGGAACAAAACCGCCGGACAACGCCTTGGAGAGAATCACGATATCCGGATCAACGGCTTCTTCGTGCTCGATCGCGAGAAACCGGCCGGTCCGACCCAGACCGGTCTGAATTTCATCCGCGACGAAAAGCGTTCCGTACCGCTGACAGAGCGCGGACGCCTCGCGCAGGTAACCGGGAGTGGGAATGTGCACGCCCTTACCCTGAATGGGTTCGACGACGAACGCCGCAACGTCGCGCAAACGCAGCGCCTCCTCCAGCGCGTTCAGATCGTTGAACGGGATTTCTCTGCAGTGAGGAAGGTACGGCGCAAAGCCGGACCGGAAACTTTCGCACCCGTTGAGGGCAAGCGCGCCGGTGGTCAAGCCGTGGTAGGCCTTGGTTGCGTGCAGAATCGCCGGGCGCTCGGTCGCCCGGCGTGCGAATTTGATCGCCGTCTCCACGCCTTCCGCTCCGGAATTCGTGAAGTACACGATATCGAGATCGTTCGGCATACGCCGCTTGAGCTCTTCGGCGAGCAAACCGGAGAAGAGCGGCGCTTCCATCTGGACGAGACTCGCCACGTCCTGATCCAGAAAGTCCCGCAGGGCTTTCTTGATGCCGGGGTGGTTGCGACCCATGTTGAAGACCGCGTAACCGCCCAGCAGATCGAGGTACCTGGTGCCCTCGATATCCCAGAGATATTGACCTTCGCCCCGCACGTAACAGCGGTCGAAGCCGATGGTCTTGAGCACCCGCGCAAACTGCGGGTTGATGTGCTCACGGTGAAGATCGTAGTTCCGGCCGCGTTGTTCTTCGATGAGTTGGGCGAGATCAAGGGGCACGAAGAGAGTCTCCCGAAGCGGTGTGCGAATCGAGAGACTGTATCGGGTCACCGTGCGACCCGTCAAAGACGTCAGAGCCGAAGAGGAGACCGACAGGAGCGGCGCCGGTTACTTCGATCAGAAGTACCGCAGTCCGATCTCGTACTCGCCGTCCCGCTCATCGATGGCTTTCGTCCAGGCGACCATGACGGACTGGTCGATCGCCTGGCCTTCGGGCAACAGCTTGAGGGCCACGCCGGTCATCCCCTCGATCAGCGGCGTGCGGGTGCGAATCCGGAATCCCCCGTCGCCGGCATCGATCACCCGATACCGGACGGGCGTACGAAGATCGTGCATCCACGCAATCAGCAGTTCGGCGGGATACGGGACGCGGTCTCCTGCACGCCG
>SKZB01000317.1 GCA_007127615.1 Phycisphaerales bacterium
TCTTCCAGCACGCGGTAGTGCACCAGATTGAAATAGTCACCCAGATCGGCAAACGGCCGATCCGTCGGCAGCGTGAACTGATCGGTCTCATCCGCTCCGGCCGGCGTCAGAACAATCAGGACGATCAACGCGCCGATCAGAACACGCGAAACTGAACCGGCGCGGAATAATTTTTCGGATCTGGAAATCATGGTGGACGGACCCCACTGCTGAAGAACGTGACAAAACGCGATCGCGGCCAACGGGCCGTCGGAAAAGTGTATGTCGGCCGATCCGGTCGCTCGATTTAATCCGATCACCGAATGAAATGCGTACGATATTGCCGGCAAACAGGATTTTGCGTTTCACTTCGTTCGTAAATTTTGCCGATACCCCCTTGTTCCGGCTCGGAGATTGTTCGCGCCCGGAGATTATCCCGGCTCGGAGATTGTTCGCGCCCGGAGATTGTTCCCGCCCGGAGACCAAAATGATGAAGACCCGAGTCCACATCCTGTTGCTGCCCGCCGCATTTGCACTCCTGATCGGGGTCAACGCCATCCTCAGCGGATGTATGGGCACGTACCAGACCACTCTTCGTGAATACGCCAAGCCCGAGCACGAGCGCCTGGCGATTCGGCTCGAGGAAGTCAGCCAACAGCAGCAGAAATCCCGTAAGGAAATCGGCCGGGTCATGCAGTTTGCTTTTCGCTACGGTCAGGATGACGGCACCATGCTCACCATGTCCAAAGCCGGTCTGCAGATCAAGTTCGACCGCGCCGAATTGCACGTATGGAACACCCGCCGACGACTTCTGGCGGTGCAGGATTCGGCGGAGCGATACTTCCGCAACGAACATGATCCGAACGCCATCGATGCCGGCTATGTCACCTACATGCGGGAACGGCATGATCACGGTCTCGCCGCGGCACTCGAGCGGCTCATGGTGACCCAGGACGTCATCGAAGGGATGCTGGCTCTACTGCACGAGAGTACCCCGATCCACGCCAGCGAAGCGGCCGGATCAAAGGAGTATCTCACGCTCGAAACGCTCCGTGAACGGTACAAACTCATGACGCAGAAGACGATCGACACGCAACTGGAGACCGGTCGGTTTGCGGCGTCGCTGCGATCGGCCGAGTCCGTCCGTATCGCCAGCGGCATGCCCCGCTGAGGTGCCATGTCGCGCGGGGTTTCCGGTTGGAAGCCGGGCGCGCCCGGACCGGGTGGGACCGCGCGTTATCAGTTAACGCAGACGTCACCGCATTTCCGGTTCAGCTGCGGCCGAACTGTTTTTCCAGATCGCGGATGCTCAGGCGCAGACTGGTCGGCCGGCCGTGCGGACAATTGCTCGCCCGCTCGATTTTTTCGCGGTAACGAAGCAGTTCCTGCAGTTCATCCGGGGTCATGCGATCCCCCGCCTTGATCGCCGCCTTGCACGCCATCATGTCCAATACTTCGTGCAGCGCCGCTTCGGAGTCATCCGCCAGCCCGTCCCCCGAGGCCTTGTCGAACAGCTCCTTCAGAAACGGCTCCGGCTCGACCTTCCGCGAAAAGAGAAGACTCGTGAACGCATGCACCGCGATCGACGTCGGACCGATCGGCTCCGCCTCGATGCCCAGCCGCGCGAGCAGCGGCCGCAACGATTCGAGCAGGTCGACCTGATCGCGATCCACCGTCACCGTCGCGGGCAGCAGCAGGCGCTGTGACTCCAGGGGCCCGGCGGCCATGCGCTCCTTCAACTTCTCGAACATCACCCGCTCGTGCAGCGCGTGCTGATCGATGATGAGCAGCCCCTCTTCATCCTGCGTGACGAGAAAGCTCGAGTGGACCTGCATGACATCGTTGGCGGAGCGAAAACTCGGCAGCGACTCTTCCCGCGCGCTTTCCGCCGAACCCGGTTGAGTACGACCCCCCGAGTTCGTGTCATCAGATTCATCGACCAACTCCGGCATCTCGGTCCGCAGCGCCTGCTTGACCTCGCTGTAGATGAATCCCTTCTGCGTCGGATTGAGCTGCCGGAAGTATTCGACGAACCGCGCGCTGTCATCATCGCGCGTGCGCGGCGCTCCAGACCCGGTCGTCGATGATGAAACGTTCCCCGCGCCGAACTCCGGCGTGGGCATGCGCGGCAGGGCGAGATGAGAAGCCGGATCACGGCCCCGGCCGAATTGGACCTCGGGAGTGAGGTCATGCTCACGCAGCACGCGGCGAACCGCCGAAAGCACCATGCCGTGCACCGAGCCCTGATTGCGAAATCGCACTTCCGCCTTCGCCGGATGAACGTTCACATCAACCTGCGCGGGATCCATCTGCAGAAACAGCACGACGGTCGGGAAGCGAGAGGGCTCGATCAGACCGCGGTACGCCTCGCGCACCGCGTGCATGAGCGAGCGGTCGTTGATCATTCTGCCGTTGAGAAACGTGCGCAGGTGCTTTGCGTTGCTGCGCGCGATCTCCGGCCGGCCGATGAGCCCCCAGAGGTCGATGCCGCGATCCTGCGTCCGCAGTTCGATGAGCTGTTGATCCAGTTCCGGACCGAGAATCGCCACCGCACGGCGGCGGGGCAACTCTTCCGCCGGCACTTCCAGCGTCGTTCGGCCGTCGATTCGAAGGCGAAACGCAATCGCCGGATGCGCGAGCGCGAGCTGGTCCACCAGATCGCCGATGCGGCCGCTCTCGGTCTGATCGGTGCGGAGAAATTTTCGCCGCGCGGGCGTGTTGAAAAACAGATTGCGCACCGTCACCGTCGTGCCGGGCGCGCCGGCGGCGGGACGCACGGGATGCACCTTCTCGCCCTCGACTTCAATGACCGCGGCCTGCGGTTGCTCGTGCGGCCGGGAAACGATGCTCATGCGGCTGACCGAGGCAATCGACGCCAGCGCTTCGCCCCGGAAACCCATCGTCGCAATCGCATCGAGATCATCCTGCTGCGTGATCTTGCTCGTCGCGTGCGGGGCGATGGCGAGTTCAAGTTCCTCTTCCGGGATGCCATCACCATCATCACTGATGCGAATCAGTTCCTTGCCGCCGACTTCAATGGCAATATCAATCCGACTCGCTCCGGCATCGATCGCGTTCTCGACGCATTCTTTCACCACGCTCGCGGGTCGCTCGATCACTTCGCCCGCCGCGATCTGATTGACGAGCAGGGTTGGTAGCGCGCGAATGGGCATCGGGGCGGGATCGGGCGGCGTTGGCGGAGAACGGTGAACGGTGAACGGTGAACGGTGAACGGTGAA
>SKZB01000201.1 GCA_007127615.1 Phycisphaerales bacterium
CGGGGCAGGTGGTTGAGCGGTTCCTTGCCGTAGGGCCGGAAGAGTTCCGTATCCACACCGCGCGTCCAGACGCGGATGTCGCCGAAGCCGCGCTCATCGAGTTCGCGTTTCATCGAGGCGGTCGGCACCAGCGTGCGCTCCGCCGGGCCGTGAAACCAGCGCAGCATGGCGTACGTCCAGCGCGGAGGAACGTGCGCGAACGCCCGGACGTACTCCGGAAACTTTGTGTGGTACGACGTTGTGAAGAGTCGATTCCGTTTCAGGCAGTACCTTCGCCCCGCAAGACCGATCGGGCCTTCGGTGGCGATGTGAATCGCATCGGGCTGCTCATCGTCGAGCAGGTCGGCGATCACACGCCCGGGCAGAACGCTCAGCCGAATCTCCGGATAGCGCGGACACGGAAACGTGTTGAAGAGATTCGGGTGTACGACGAGCATGTCGTGGCCGAGCTCTTCAACCTCACGGCGCACCTGTCCGAGCGTGCGCACCACGCCGTTGATCTGCGGCAGCCAGGCGTCCGTCAGCAGAGCGATCTTCATGACGCGGCACGATACCGAAAAGGCCCGGCCAGTGACGACCGAACCGGTCAAAAACAGCGCCGCGTCAGATCGGGCCTGAGTTGACCTCCATCAGACTTTCGATTTTTCACGGGCGACTCTGTTCCTTTGGTGCCTCGAGCAGCGTTTCAACCGCGTCCCGGACCTGTCCGGCCCGAAGTCCTCTGGTGACGAAATCGCCCCGTTGATCGATGATCACGTGGGTCGGCAGTGAGTGAATCAGGTACTTCATCGCCAATTCGTCACGGAAAGCATCGCCCGTGAAGACGTGGTGGGTCGAGGTGCCGTACTCGTGGCGCATCTCATGAAATGGCCCTTCATCACGATCCAGTGAGACCGCAATGACCCTCAGCCCCATGTCGGTGTACCGATCGCTCAGCTCACGAATGACGGGACTGTCCAGGCCGCACGGGCCGCACCATGACGCCCAGAAGGTGATGAGGACCAGCTCACCGCGTAGGTCCCCGAGATGAACCTCGGTGCCCTCGGTATCCGTCACGGTGAACGATGGAACGGTCTCGCCGGGCCAGAACTTCTGAAAAAACGCGACTTCTTCGTCGAGCCGTCTGCTTTGACCTCCGGCTTCGTTGAGCAGGCGCTGCGCCGCGTCCAGATGCTCCCCGGCGGCGTCGCGATCCCGCTGCCCGATCGCATTGGACCCGAGTGCAAAGTGAAGTCTCCACGCGGACTCCGTTCCTTCAAGCTCCTCGAGAAGCTCTTCAACGACGGACTTTACTTCATCCGTCCGGCCCAGATTGAAGGCCACACTGAACGCCAGCTCGGTGCGGTCGACCACCAGCGTGGTGCTGCGTTCGCCGTCCCCGGCATACTGCAGAAATGTGTCCAGCCATTCGTTCCAGCGCACGGCGCGCATCAGCATATCGAGGTGGTCTTCGGTGACGCGGGCGTGGTGAGCGGTGCCGGACGCACGCTGCTTCCAGATCAGGACCCGTTGAATCCACTTCTCCGCGGCGTCTTCGGGCAGCTCACCGACCTCTTCGGCGTAAGCCGCTCGGGCCTCGGCGCTGTCGGAAGTGATGTTCTCTAGAAGCCAGCGACGATACTCCATGAACGGGCGATCGGTCACGGCCCACCGGTTGGTGGCGTCGCCGTATTCGGCCCGAAACGCCTCGTACGCCGCTTCATCAAACACGCCCTCCGCCTTCTCCGGCGGCACGGGACCCGTCACGCCCGTCACATTCGTCGAATCATGAGGGGGCGGTTCTGATTCGCGCTCGGCGGCATCGGTCGATTCGGCGATGAACCCGCAGAAAAGGAGGGTCAGAGCGCCGAGCAGACCGGGGATCCTCCGTGGATGCCGGGAAGATGCGCCGGAGCGACGGATCTCGACCGGACGATACGCTGAGTCTGATTGCATCGGGACCACCCTTCTCTTGATGACGCCGATCGATTCTATCCCGCTCGGGGCGATCCGGTGACCCGTTGCGTGGAATCGCTACACTTCTCGCATGAGTGGATCGAAAAGCACGGCAAAGAAGACTTTCCAGGCCCCGAAGGGCATGCGGGACTTTTATCCCGCCGACATGGCCGTCCGGCGCTACATCGAGGGCGTGTGGCGGCAGGTCTCGATCAACCACGGCTTCGAGGAGATCGAAGGCCCGATGTTCGAGTCCCTCGATCTCTACACCCACAAGAGCGGGCCGGGCATCGTGAGCGAACTCTTCCAGGTCTTCAGCGGCAAGGATGAGGCGGAGATCGAGCAGATTCGGCAGGGCGGGGCGGCGCCGTTCGCCCTCCGGCCGGAGTTTACGCCGACGCTCGCCCGCATGGTCGCGGCCCGGGCCGCGCAGCTTCCCAAACCGATCAAGTGGTTCACGATCCCCAACCACTTCCGCGCCGAACGGCCGCAGCGCGGACGGCTGCGCGAGTTCATGCAGTGGAATGTGGATTTACTTGATCACCCGGATCAAACGATCGGCGATGCCGAGGTGATCGACGTTGCGGTGAGCGCGCTGTCACGTTTTGGTCTTACATCAAACGATGTTGCGATCAGAATCAGCAATCGAGCGGCACTGGTTTCCGCCATGTCTCGTTTCGGAGTCAAAGAAGACCGGATTGAAGATCTCCTGCAATTGCTCGACAAATCCGCGCGCCTGGACAAACAAGAGTTTGAACGAGCGCTGACCGAGCTGGTTCCGCTTGCAGAAGCAAGATCAGACATTCTGGATTTGATTCATCAGGATGCTCTTGATTCTGAACAGACCTGGCACGATGCCATTCGTCCGATCGCCCGTACCGCCGCAAGCGGATCCGCCGCGTGGCAGGCCGATGACTTTCGGGAGCAGCTGATCAATCGCGGTATCGGCGACTGGTGCAAACTGGATGTCGGGGGCGTGGTCCGCGGGCTCGCCTACTACACCGGCACGGTCTTTGAGATCGTCGCCGACGGCGAGCGGGCGGTGGCCGGGGGCGGAAGGTACGACCAACTGATCGAATCCTTCGGCGGTCCGTCGATGCCCGCCTGCGGCTTCGGCATGGGTGATGTCGTGCTCGGTCTGCTTCTGCACGAGAAGGGTCTGCTGCCGGAAGAGGTCTATATGTGCGAACTTCGCCCGCATGCGTTCGTCATCTCCGGCGGTGATGATCGGGCCGAGCAGGAACTTCCCCAACTCGTCGCCGAACTCCGCCGCGCCGGATAC
>SKZB01000440.1 GCA_007127615.1 Phycisphaerales bacterium
AGGTGGAGGTCGCGTCGTGCGGGCAATCAGCAGTAGGCGGGGGAGGGGGGCCGCCTGAGTGTACCGCGACCGATTGTGGCCGCGTTCCTTTCATGGACGGAACGCGGCCCATGGGAAACGCCGGTCCCGTGAAGGAACCACGAGGAGAGACGGGAGCCATGCCGTCCGGACCGAACGCTTCCGGTTGAAAGCGGAAGGCACAACTTGAAGATCACCCGCCGCGCCCGGCCACACCGTGGTCGGCGCGAAAAAACGTTATGACATTATCCCAACGACGGATCGGGTCGTATAACCAGCCAATCGCCACCCCAAGAACTCCGTCACCGCATTCAGCGCTCCGAGCAGAGGGGTGTACGCTGACTCTGGGACGGATCAAGTGTATCTCAGGTACACAAATTGTCACGCAACAGGAAGAAAATCTTTTTTGCGCAGAGGCGATTCCGAGTCATCGTGCGCGAACGGACTTTGCTTACAGCATTTTGAACCCGCCGATGTCGGCCGGCTGGACGTTCGGCTCCATGTTCGCCGCGTTGACCGGCACACTTTCGAACTGGCCCTTGATCGCCTTGATCCACTGGTTGCCCCGCCGATTGAGATTGAAATCATCGGTCATAAATCGGCCGCGGCTGACCAGAATGCCGAGGTCCGCACCTTCGTAGAGGTAATCGCCCGGCCCGGCGATACGAAGGAAGAACGCGCGGTTCTCAAACTGCACGGTGCGCCGGTGGGTCTGCATGCGCAGGTAGTGAATATTGCCCGCATCATCCATCTCCCAGATGCCGGACTTCGGCGCACGGGTGATCTGGCCGACCTCATCGCTCGTGTGCTTCATCACCATTTGCGCCCAGGGATCGATGTTGTCCGGGTCGGCCCAGCGATTGTTGAGTTCATCCACATCGAGGCGGTACGGCTGATTCATCCATTCCAGCAGGTGGAACAGGAAGAGCGGCGCGTCGGCGTGGGCGAAAGCGGAAAGGTTCGTCATCGAGCTTGCGCCGGTGATGCGCGGGTTGACTTCGCCCAGGTAAACCTTGCTGGAATCAAGGTCGAGCAGAAAGTCCAGTTCGAAGTAGCCGCGGTATCCCATCCGCTTGAGTTCGTCGCCGAACTTCATCGCCATTCGTTTCGCCTGGTTGCGGATGCGCCGGTCGAATGCCTCGGCGAAGACTTCGTTGCCGCACCAGCCGCCCTTGTAGGGCGTGAGCTGCTTGAACCCGACCAGTTCGGTCATGAGCGGTCCGACGATCGTGCCGTGGCGGGTTACGCACGCTTCGAGTGCCGAGCCGCGGCACTTGATCTTCTTCATGATCTTGACTTCGGGGGCGGAGACGATGTCTTCCTCGTGCTTCTTGAAATCCCTTTCGCTGGAGATGAAGAACGTGGTATGCCCCGAATCGCCGTAGGCGGTCTGCACCACCAGTTCCTTGCCGAGTTTCTTCGACGCCTTGCGCAGTGATTCGTAGTCATCGACCTTGGCCAGGACGTTCGGCACGCTGGGCACGCCGGCGCGGTCGCCGATGCGAGTCGTTTCCAACTTGTCATCGACTTTGGTGCGCATCTTCGATTTCGGGAAGGCGACTTCCAGCCCCAACTCCTCACAGAGCTTTTCGGTTTCCTCATCGAACATCAGGAACACCGCTTTGCCGTTGGGACCTCTCGGTTTTTCGCGGTCAGGACAGAGCTTGCCTTTGGCGTTCACGACATCGTGCACTTCCTTGTGACTGAGCAGGTAGTTGACGATATCCTCGATCGATTCAAACGGGCGGTGGGGAGTCTCCTGGGGGACGAGCGCGGTGGGATGGTTCGCGTCGAAACAGTCGATGTAGTTGATGAAGTAGAAGTTCCGGACCCACTCGTCCATGCCGAGCAGGTTGAACGGTGTCGCGCTGACGAAGTAGATCGGCACTTCGTTGCGGTGAAAGAAGCGTCGGATATCGGAGATGCCTTTAAGCGTGCGACGGCGCCGCGCGGTGGCGCCGGCCTGGCCGGTCTTCCTGCGGGTCGTCTTCCGGGCGGAGGATTTCTTCGCGGAGGACTTCTTGGCCGTCTTCTTACGACGGGTGGTCGTTTTCTGACCCGCAACGCTCGTGGCGGCTTTCTTGCACACCTTGTTTCTCTTGCGGGCGGGACGGGTCGTTCCGGTCGCTTTTTTGCGGGCCATGGGCATTACTCTCCGGTTTCGGTGAGGTGGGGAACGGGTTGTTCAATGAGCGTGGTCTGCGCCTGGTCGATTGCTTCTTCCGTGAAGACGCGCAGACCGTACTCCGGCTTATATCCGTGAATCTCTTTCACATCGACGGCCAGAAGGTAGTCCAGAATGTCACGCGTAATGACCTGACCCGGCACGAGGACGGGGAAGCCGGGCGGATACGGCGTGATGAACGCGGCGGAGACCAGCTCGCGTCCACTCGACAGGACCGCATCAATCTCGGCGCCGAGTTTGAAGTGCTCCAGCAGGTTGACATCGTAGGACATGAAGAAAGCGCGGCGGATGTCGCCTTCCGCCGTGCCCGTCTCCGGAGCCGGCTTGAACGCGGGATGAAAGAAGCTGAAGTTCGGCAGGGGCGGCAACTCCTGCGTCAGACTCGTCACTTTCCGGTCGTACAGTCGCCGATCAATGTCGCTACTGCTGGCAAGACGATCTTCAATCTCCTGGCCGATGCGGCCGAGGACTTCGATCAGGTGGGCGACATCGCCGCGACTCATGCCGATATTGGTCAGGAACAGGACGCTGTTGCGCGAGGTCTTGTTGATCTGGATGTCATGCTGATCCATGAGCAGATGGCGGAGCGTGTCGCCGTCAATTCCGGTGCGGCCGACGTGCACCGTCACCCGCGTGGGATCGAGCGCGAACTCATCGTTCCGCCACGCCTCCTCCATGCGGGCCCAGCCCTGGTCGGGGTCGTAGTAGAACTCCAGCCCGGAGGGCCGGTACTCCTCGGGAATCAGATCCGCCGGTCGAAGGACGGAGAAGCACGCCTTGATCGTCGGATGGCTGTAGATCCGTTCCCGCATCGTCATCGCCAGCGAAATGGACTTCTGCACCATCTCGTACCCTTCGAGTTCGACCTGCCGGCGGCCGACGTCGAGCGAGGCGATGATCTGGTAGTTCGGCGAGGTCGAGGTGTGCGTCATGAACGCTTCGTTGAACGCATCCCGGGCGTGCTGCTCAAAGTCCTGATCGTGGACATGCATCATCGAACCCTGCCGCAGCGCGGTGAGGGTCTTGTGCGTGGACTGCGTGGCGTACACGCGCACGCGGGCTCGATCCGGATCGGGCATCAGCGTCTGATCGAGCCAGGTCGCATCATCCTCGGGGTCGAGTTTGTCGAACGATTCTCGCCACGCCCGGTATTTGGCGCGGTAGCTCTCGCTTTTGAAATCCTCCCGCAGCTTCTTCGCGGCGTACATGCCCGTCCGCATGCGGAGCGTGGGATTGAACGCCGCGAAGCCGAACCACGCTTCATCCCAGAGAAAGATCATGTCCGGCTTGATCGCCAGCACTTCACGCATGATCTTCTCCGGATGGTAGGTGATGCCGTCAAACGTGCAGTTGGTCAGCAGCAGCATGCGCACGCGGTCGAGTTTGCCCGCGCGTTTCAGTTCGAGCAGTTGGTGTTTGATTTCCCGCAGCGGCACCGCGCCGTACATCGTGTACTCCGTCAGCGGATAGGCATCGAGATACACCGGGTACGAGCCGGCGAGCACCATCGCGTAGTGATGCGACTTGTGACAGTCGTGCGCCACGAGCACGATGTCGCCCGGCCGGACGAGCGCCTGAACGACAATTTTGTTGGCCGTCGATGTCCCGTTGGTGGCGAAGTACGTCCGCTGCGCGCCGAAGGCGCGGGCGGCGAGATCCTGGGCGCGCTTGATGGCGCCGTGCGGCTGGAGCAGTGAATCCAGCCCGCCGCTGGTCGCGCTCGTTTCGGCGAGGAAAATGTTCGGGCCGTAGAACTTGCCCATGTCCTTCGCCCAGTGCGAGTTCGTGATCGACTTGCCCCGGGCGATCGGCAGGGCATGGAAGACCCCGGTCGGCCGCTGGGCGTATTTGCGCAGGGCGTCAAAGAACGGCGTTTCGTAGCGCGAACGGATGCCCTTGAGAATGCTCAGGTGAAGTTCGAGGTAATTGTCGAGCCGGTAGAAGACGCGGCGAAAGGTATGCCCCAGCCGGCCGGCGACGTCTTCCACGGCAGAATCGGTGACCACAAACAGATCCAGCTCCGGCCGGAGAATCTTGCTGATCCGTCCCAGCTCCAGCGTGCGCTCCATACCGTACACCCGCGCGGGCTTCTCGCTGCGCATCATGTCGAGATACCGCTGGAAGATCGAGTGCTCATTTTGCGTGCGAAACCGCAGGTTGTAGCGGAACACGCACGATTGAATCGTGTGGTTGAACAGGATGGCGATCGCGGCATCCTCAAAGCTGCGCGCGAACACCACGTCGTAGATGAACTCATCCTCATCGCGCCGCAGATCCAGCAGTGCCTCGCGCAATTGCTCGTGCTCTTCTTCATCGATGTCGTCGACAAACAGCACTTCAAAGTACGGCCGCTGATCAGCATTGCGGTCCATGCCGGAATCGGTGTGATGCGGGTGACGATGATCACGCTGGTTCTGGCCGTGCGCCGCTCGACGTGAATCCTGTGAAGACTCTTCGCCGCGCAGTCCGATCGTGCGGTACGCATCACTGATCAGCATGCGCGTGATGTCTTTGACCTGTTGGGCGAGCGCTTCGTACTGGTTGCGGTCAAACAGGCGATTCAGTTGTCCGAGCGCTTCCGGGCCGGGATACGCCCAGAAGACTTCGAGATGGCGGAGGGTCTCCAGCTCCTCGGCGACCGCGGCCCGTGGTTCTTCAAACGCGCCGCCCTGCTGCGCGATCTCCCGCAACCAGTTCGTGTGGTACTGCAGATCATTCCATGTATCACGCCGTAGCTGCGCCGCATCGTACTGGTGTGGTCGGGGGCGGCGGGGGGTGGGGGAGTACGCAGCGAAGCCGGACATGGAAAGTTCCTTCCTCAGGCGAACGGCCCGATCGGACGAGACTCTGCGAATCAGTATGCACTGGGGGGCGACTGGCCATGCATCGACTGCGTCGAAGACGGCGAAGGCGGTGCCGGGCTTGCCGGGGCCGGGGCCGGCTCATCCGGGGCGGGCGGCACACCGGGTTTGTCCGACGGCGGCACCGGCGCCTGGTCCAGCCCGGCGCGCGAACCGCGCTGCTGCTTCATCAGAGGTCCCAGCGTGTTCAGGTACGACGTACACCGTTCGCACCCTTTGTACACGTCGAATTCAATCTTCCGGTCTCGGAAGCTCTTCAGGGGCTGGCCGAGACCGCGCAATCCCACCTCGCGCGTGCGCCGGGCGCGATCGAGATCGATCTCGATCGGAATCATTTCCTGTCCGTGGCCGGCCTGGTACAGGACATCGCCCATCGGGCCGACGACGATCGACTGGCCGGTGCCGCCGTCGCCCGAACCGTTGATATCGACGACGAAGCACTGATTGGTGGCGGCCGTGGAACGCGCAATCGACAATTCCACGTCGCGATCAATCGAATTGGTCAGGGTCGGGTGAATAATCACCTCCGCGCCCATCGCGGCGAGCGTGCGACTGGTCTCCGGGAACCACATGTCGTAACAGATCGACATGCCGAAACGACCGATCTCCGGCACATCGAAGATACAGAAAGCCTCGCCCGGCTCAACCCCGGTTTCGTACGGCAGGAAGGGAAAGATTTTGCGGTATCGCGCGACCACCTCGCCGCTCGGCGCGATGACCGGTGCGGTGTTGTAGACGACCTCATCGCACTTCTCGAACAACGTGCCGGGGACGAGCCAGATCTTGTGCCGCTCGGCAAACTTGCGGTAGGCCTCCTCCGCCGGGCTCGGCAGCGGCTGAGCGTGGCCGGTGAACCCGCCGAATGTGGCCAGTTCGCTCACCACAACCATCTGCACCCAGGGGTAGAGGAACATCAGCGTGTCCATCCGCGCCAGGATGTGATCCAGGTTGTGGTGCTGTGCGGAGAGGTGAAGTTGAAGGCCGGCGATGGCAAATGGTGTCATATTCAGTCGGTCGGTGGAGGGTGAGGCGGGTGGTGTTCGGCCGGAGGTGATTGGATCGGGCGCGATTCAATGGTCGTGCTTCGGATCCCGCATGATGACCAGGTCGTTCCTGCCGTTCTCGGCGACCTGGTCGCGAAGTTTTCACCGGGCGGCCGCAACGGGCGGCGCGGATGAACCGGATTTCCGGGCGTCGACCGCCTTGATGATTTCCTCTTCAAGGATATCCAATCCGCGCTCGAGCTGTTCATCGGAGATGACCAGCGGCGAGAGAACGCGGATGGTCGTGCCGGCCGCGCCGGCGGGGATGACCAGCAGACCGCGCTCGATGCATTGGTCCAGGGCGGCCCGCACTGCGGTCGGCGCGGGTCTGGACTTGTCGCCATTTTCGCCGAAGACGATCGCCTGCATCGCGCCGAGTCCCCGGACGTCCACAACCCAGTCGCACGCTGCCTTGATACGGTTGAATCGTTCGTGGACGATTCGGCCGATTTCCGCCGCACGGTCGTTGAGATTGAGTTCCTCCATGCGCCGAATCGTCGCCAGTGCCGCGGCGCACGCGATCGGATTGCCGCCGTACGTTCCGCCGCACGTGCCGGGCTGGGCCTTGTCCATCACCGACGCCTTGCCGATCACGCAGGAGATCGGCAGCCCGCCGCCCATCGATTTCGCCCACGGCGAGAGGTCCGGCTTCACCCCGAAGTGGTCGTACGACGCCCATTTGCCGGTACGGCAGAAGCCCGCCTGCACTTCGTCGAAGATGAGCACGATGCCGTTCTCATCGCAGATCTCGCGCAGGCCCTTGAGGTAGCGCTCGGGCGCGACGCAGAACCCGCCTTCGCCCTGCACCACTTCAATGATGATTGCCGCGACATCTTCCGCGCTGACCATATTGGTGAACGCCTGGCGCAGCCGGTGAAGTTCACGGTCAATGAACGCATCAAGATCGAGTCCATCGCCGTACCGAAAGTGGTTCGGGTAGGGCAGCCGGTAGACTTCCGGCACGAACGGCCCACAACCGACTTTGTAGCCGGTCTTGCTGGTCAGGGTCGCGCAGAGCAGCGTCCGGCCGTGGAATCCTTCGCTGAAGGCGATCACCGCCGGGCGGCCGGTGGCCTGTTTGGCCATCTTGATCGAATTCTCCACCGCTTCCGCGCCGGAGTTGACCAGCATCGCCTTGGTCTTCTCGTTCGGATCGTCCGAATGGGGGAAGAGTTCGACGAGCTTCTCGCAGAGTTCGATGTACGGCTCGTAGGTCGAAACGTGAATGCAGGCGTGGGTGAGTTTGGCGGCCTGCTCCTGCACGGCCTTCACGACGGCCTCGTCGCAGTGGCCGACGTTCATGACGCCGATCCCGCCGGCGAAATCGATGAATTCCCTGCCATCAACATCGGTGATGATCGCCCCTTTGGCCGAGGCGGCGGTGGAGGTGCCGGCAAACCGCGCCACGGCCCGCGGCACGACCGCTTCACGACGCTGCAACAGTTGATCGGTCTGGCTCATAATCAAGACTCACTTTCGAAAGAATCCTCGGCGGTCCCGAGATGCAAGGACACCGGATTGATGAATCGCGCCAAAGCATGCTTTGGTGTGTCGAGTGTTTCCACCGGGACATTCCGGTGCCGCTTGCGGCGGTTTGCATCAGGTCACACCCTGATGATGGTCAAAGTTGCCACGAGACATACTTGATCTCAGTGTATTCATCCATCACGTACTTGCCTCCTTCGCGGCCGTAGCCGGACTGTTTGACCCCGCCGAACGGCGCCTGGGCGGTGGATGGTCCGCCGTCGTTGGCGCCGATGATGCCGTACTCAAGTGCCTCGGCGACGCGCATGACGCGGCTGGCATCACGCGTATAGAAGTATGACGCCAGGCCGTAGATCGAATCATTGGCCCACGCGACCGCTTCCTCTTCCCTCGAGAAGCGGCGGAGCGGCGCGACCGGTCCGAAGGTTTCTTCGGTGTTGATCAGCATTTCGGGCGTGAAATCATCAATGACGGTCGGCGCGAAAAAGCGGTCGGTCAGTCCGTCAACGCGGACCCGCTCACCGCCGGTTCGTACCCGGCCGCCCTTCGAGGTCGCGTCGGCGACGTGTTTCTCGACTTTTTCCACCGCCGCATCGTTGATCAGCGGACCGACCTGCACATCTTCCTCCAGTCCGCGGCCGATCTTCATTCGATTGACTTCATCCGCCAGCTTGGAAGCAAAGGCGTCGTATACGCCATCCTGGATGTAGAACCGGTTGGCGCAAATGCACGTCTGTCCCATGTTGCGGTACTTGGACGCGATCGCGCCTTTGACGGCGGCATCGACGTCCGCATCGTCGAAGACGATGAACGGGGCATGCCCGCCGAGTTCCAGTGAGAGGCGCGTTACGTTCTGCGCGGATTGCCTGATCAGCATCTTGCCGACCTCGGTGGAGCCGGTGAAGCTGATTTTGCGCACGGCGGCGTTGGCGAAGAGCTCCTCACCAATTTCCTTCGGGTTGCCCGTCACGAGATTGAAGACGCCCGACGGGAAGCCGGCTTCGACGGCGAGCTCCGCGACCGCGATGGCGGAAAGCGGGGTGTCCTCCGCGGGTTTGACGATCATCGTGTTGCCGCACGCCAGCGCGGGGCCGAGCTTGCGCGTGATCATCGCGATGGGAAAGTTCCACGGCGTGATGCACGCGGTCACGCCCACCGGCTGCCGAAGGACGAGAATGCGTTTGTCGGGGAAATTCGCCGGAATCGTCTCGCCGTACATCCGCCGCCCTTCGTCCGCCGCCCATTCCAGAAATGAGGCGCCGTAGGCGACTTCGCCCTTCGCTTCGGTCAGGGGCTTGCCCTGCTCGCGCGACATCAGTTCCGCGAGGCGGTCCTGATCGCGCATCATCAGCTCGTAGAGCCGCCTCAGCAGCCGGCCGCGCTCCTGCGCCGTGGTTCGGCTCCATTCGGGAAAGGCCTCGGCGGCGGCGTCGATGGCGTCTCTCGTTTCCGAGCGGCCGCAGCGCGGCACGCGGGCGACGATCTCATCGGTGGCGGGGTCGAGAATGTCGAATTCCTCCCCCGACGCAGCGCCGACCCATTCGCCGCCGATCAGATTGCGGGTCTGAACCGATTGTTGATCAAGCACTTGGGGCATGGCGGGCTCCGCAGCGAAGGAGAGAAGGAGATGGTCAAAAAAGAAGATCCCGGCAAGGGAACATTGTATGACCCCCGCAGTTTTTCGCACCGCATTTGATTCGTTTCGGCCGATTTGGGTTCGCGCGCCGTGAACCGGTGCGAATCACGCCCGCGGTCGGCGTGGGTCGAGCCCCCGCGCGGCTCTGCTATGCTGGCGTAACGATGCATGCCTCAGGCACGAACGATCACCAGACGCCGTCACACCGCCCGGAAGACGGCCCCGACACGTCGGAGTACATCGCGCTCGCCGCGGCCTCCGCGGAAGACGCGCGGCTGCGCACCGCTTTTGCCGCCTACTGGCCGGCCTACGAAAAATGGTTTCTCCGCGAAGGCGACGCCAAGCGGCCGACGTATGCCGAGTGCAAGCGCGCGTTTCGTGAGTTTATGCCGGAGCTGCTCCCGCTGTACGAGACGCTCTGTGAGTCCCTTGATGCGGGGGATGCCGCGGCCCGATTTCTCGGGTTGTATCGGCCGACGCCGTTCATGACCGGCTGCTCGCAGGCGGTCTGGATCGGGTCGCCATCGAACCCGGACGCCGCAGAAAGGAGCGGGTCCGACCCGGAACGTGAGATTGCCCTCGTACGAAACTACGACTACGCGCCGGACCTCTTTGAAGGCATCAATCTGCTCTCCGCCTGGACGGGGCCGCGCATCATCGGCATGACCGACTGTTTCTGGGGCCTGCTCGACGGGATGAACGAACACGGCCTCGCCGTCGCGCTCGCCTTCGGCGGGCGGAAGGCGGTCGGCGACGGGTTCGCCATTCCGCTCATCCTGCGCTACGTCCTTGAAACCTGCCGGACGACCGAACAGGCGGTGGACGTTCTTGAACGGGTTCCGTCGCACATGGCCTACAACGTGCTGGTGGTCGACCGAAGGGCGTCTCACGCAACGGTCCAGCTTGCGCCGGACCGGGACGTGCAGGTTCTCGACGCCCGCGCCTGCGCGAACCACCAGGGAGAGATCGAGTGGCCGGAGCACGCGCAACTGACCCAGACCGAGCAGCGGGAGCGATACCTGCTCGACGTGCTCGAAGAGCCCACGGAAACCCTGCCGGCCCTGGTCGATCGTTTCTTCCATCCACCGCTTTACATGACCGGCCGGTTTCGCAAGTGGCGCACCCTCTATACGGGGGTGTACTGCCCGACCGACGGGACTTGTCGGTACCTCTGGCCGAACGAACGCTGGGACCAGAGCTTCGATCTCTTTGTTGAGCGTGGCGAGGTCGAAGCGCTGACCGCGGCGGTCGATTGAAAGGCGCCCGCCCAACCGCTGATGGGTTCAGCTTCGGTTCCGATCCGACTCGTCCGCGGCGGCCGGGGCCGGGCGGACCGGTTCGATCAAGCCGCCGATTCGGGGCCGTTTCTGACGCACGCTCCACCCGACGATCGCCGCACCGACCACGATCATCAGCGCGCTCAACGTCTGGCCTCGCGAGAGCAGGCCGAAGCTCAGCGCGACGCCTTCATCCGGCTGTCGGAAGAGTTCGGTCAGGATGCGCAGCACGCCGTAGCCGATAAGGAAACCGCCGCTCACCACGCCGGGCTGGCGCGGTTTGAGCCAGATCATCGCCAGGATGAACAGCAGCACCGGGCCGTCCGCGATCGCCTGGAAAATCTGCGACGGGTAGTATGCGGTGAGCATCGGCGGGACGGCTTCGATCACCAGTTCGTTGCCCGCCTGCAACGCCTGCACGATCTCGCGCTGGCCGCGTTCAAGAAACTCCATCGCTTCCTTCGGCGGATCCGGGCGCTCGGCGATGGCGACCGCCTGTTCCCACGAGCGCGAGGAAACCCCGACTTCCGAGACGACCTCTCGCAACGCGGCGAGTTGCTCCGTGGACCAGCGGTAGACTTCCTGTGGGTACTTCACGCTCCACCACGGCGGAGCGGCCTGCATCGTCTCGGGCAGGGGGCGGCCCCAGAGCTCGGCGTTCACGAAGTTGGCGATCCGGCCGAGGAACAGCCCCGGCGTGCACGCGATCGCCGCCACGTCCATCGTGTGAAGGGCGGGCACCCTCACCCGGCGTGAGAACCACCACCCCGCCAGGACCACGCCGATGATGCCGCCGTGGCTCGCCATCCCGCCTTTGTTCAACGCCAGCACGCCCCAGAACGGAAAGTCTCCGGAAAAATCGATGAGAAGTGACGGCTGGTAGAACAGCACGTACCCCAGCCGACCTCCGACGAGCACGCCGATGATCACCGCGAAGACCAGGTCGCTCACCCGTTCGGCGGGAATGATGCTGCGATGGGATTTCGCCATCCCCCAGACGATCAGCCAGCCGAGCAGAAAGCCGGCGATATAGGACAGCCCGTACCAGCGGACGGCAAAATCGCCCGAGATCGGCAGGATGATCGGATCGAGCGAATGCAGGTACGCGTTGGCAAGAAGGGCGGACATGGCGTGAAGCGGATAGCGTATCACGCTGATGCCGGGTCCGTCATCGGCCGATAGCCATCGGACGGGCGTGATGCCGCTATCTGCAGTCGATGGCCGAGTCTGAACCGAAAATTCTGATGGAGTTGGAAACTGCCGCCATGACCGAATCCCGCCGATCATCGGAAGCGCACGGGAAAGCCGCTGCCCCCAACCCGCACGCGGACCCGAAGGCGCCGCCGGAGTTTCCCCGCCCGGACGTCTCGGCCGACCTCACGCCGACCCTGAAGATTCTGCTGGCCGGAGACACCCTCACCGCCGCCCAGACGATCGCCGCCTTCGAAGCGATGATGACCGGG
>SKZB01000472.1 GCA_007127615.1 Phycisphaerales bacterium
CCAGCCCTTTGCGGTGCACGATGAACATGGGGATCTCTTCGCCGTCGGCCGAGGTCGCCCATTCCTGCGTGACGGTGACCGTCTCCGGATCCACGGGCACATCCGGCCGCTCCCACAACGTCAGTTCTGCCGTGCGCAGATCCACGCGGTAGATGCTCCGCGGCTCGTTGTAGCTGGTGTAGGTGATGAACGCCTCGGTGCGATCGTGGTGGGTGGCGATTCCGGCGGATCCGAGTCCCGGCAGTTCGATCGCGCCCAGCGACGTCCCGTCGGTCCGAAACCGCTCGAGTCGGGTGGCCACGTTCTGCTGGTAGGACGCGACGATCATCCCCCGCGCTTCGCTCACCCCGCGCAGGACCGCATCGTCACGTTCCGGCAATACGACGCGCCAGTTCCGGCGTTCCGGATGATTGAGATCCACCGCCACGAGCGTCCCGTTCGGCGCATCGAGTGTGGTCAGCAGATACATCGTGTTGCCCTGGACGAACTGCGGGCTGAATCGGGCCTCAAGATCCACCGCAATCGCGATTGGATTCACCTCTCCCGTGCGCTGCCAGTCACCCACGTTGATCGCGTAGACATCCTGCTTCGCCCAGCCGGCGAAGATCGTCTTGGTGATCCACCGGCCGTCGCGGCTCAGCGATCCGCCGGGAATGCGGCTCGGATCCTCCTGCGCGTACAGCATCTCGTTCTGACGGTGGTGTTTTCCGAGCGTATGAAAACGGATCGAGCGCGAATAGGCATCATCCGGATCATCGAGCACGCCGTACAGAAAGCCCGACGAATCGGGGAGCCAGCCGGCCAGGTACACCTTGCCGGGAATCTCGTCCGCGAACCACTCGCCGGTCTCGACATCCATCACATAACAGACGGTCATCTCGTCCCCGGCGTAGCTCAGGCCGAACGCCAGAAGCCGGCCGTCCCGATTCGGGCGGTACCAGTCGAGACTGTACAGCCCGCGTTCATCCAGCGTGTTGGGATCGAGCAGCACCCGCGGCTCACCCTCCAGGCCGCGCCGCACGTAGAGCACGCTCTGGTCCTGATCGCCCTCGCGTCTGGTGTAGAAGTAAAACTCGCCCCGCATCGTCGGCGCGGAGATCGAGTCAATCTTCATCAGCTCCGCCAGCCGCCCCTCCAGCGCCGCACGGCCGGGCACCTCGTCAAGCAACCGCCGGGTGAGCGTGTTCTGCTCGTCGGTCCAGCGTTTCACTTCGCTGCTGTCGCGCTCCAGCCCTTCCAGCCACCGGTAGCGATCAACGATCTCCACGCCGTGCAATTGCTCGCGCACACCGTCCGGCCGCGTCTCGGGGTAGGTGACATCGCAATTCAGTAACAGAGGTGTCACAGTCAGCAAGGTGGCGAGCAGCATGAAAAATCTCCTGGTGAAACAACCATCGACTGCATCAAAATACCGGTTTCCGATCCGCGCGTTGCACACCGAACGCGCTCCACCCGCCCCGCACGAAAAAACGCGGCCCGAATCGAACCGCGTCGCAGGAGTCTGAACGGAAACCGCAATGGCGACTCAACGCTTCTCGACCGGCACGTACGGCTGCTCGTGCGGACCGACGTAGTGCGCACCCGGCCGAATCAGGCGATTGTCCGCGAGCTGCTCGATGCAGTGACCCGCCCAACCGGCAATGCGGCTCATCGCGAACATCGGCGTGAAGAGGTCAATATCGAGACCGATCGAGGCGTAGGTCGTCGCGGAGTAGAAGTCGACGTTCGGGTAAATGCCCTTCGACGCCACCTCGCGTTCCATGATCTCTTCGATCTTCGAGCTCATCTCGAAAAGCTTCATGTTGCCGGTGTCTTCGGCGATCTGCCGGGCAAACGTTTTGAGGTACGTAGCGCGCGGATCGTAGGCCTTGTAGACCCGATGGCCGAAGCCCATGATCCGGTCCTTGTTCTTCAGCTTGTGCATGATGGTCGGCTCGACCTGATCGATGTCACCGATCTCGTTGAGCAGTTCCATCACCGCTTCGTTCGCGCCGCCGTGCAGCGGGCCCTTGAGCGTGCCGATCGCCGTCGTCATGGCGGAATACATGTCGCTCAGCGTGGCGATCGTGACCCGCGCGGCAAAGGTGGAGGCGTTCAGACCGTGATCCGCATGCAGGATCAGGCAAACGTCCAACGCCCGCGCCATCGTTTTAGTCGGCGCTTCGCCGTTCAGCATCGTCAGGAAGCTCGTCGCGATATCCGCGTCGGGGTCGGGCTTTACGAAGTCCTTGCCCTTGCGGTGACGGTCAAAGCCGGCAATCAACGCGGGGGTTTTCGCGAGCATGCGGACGCTCTTGCGCTGGTTCGCCTCATTCGAGGGGTCTTCCACCTCCGCATCGTGGAGCGACAGGGCCGAGACCAGCGTCCGCAGCGCGTGCATCGGCTTGGCTTCCTTCGGCATGCTGCGGATCATCTCCCGGATCGGCCGGGGCAGGTCGTACTCCGCGCGGATCTCCTTCGTGAACGCGTCCAGTTCCGCCTTCTTCGGCAGCCGACGGTTCCAGAGCAGGTAGACCACTTCTTCAAAGGTCGAGTTCCGCGCGAGGGCATCGATCTCGATCCCCACGTACTCGAGAATGCCGTTCTGCCCATCGATGAAGGACATCTCCGTCTCGGCCGCAATCGTATTGCCGAGGCCTTTGTCAAAGTTCACGTTTGCCGGCGCGGTCGTCATGATCGGTTCCTTACTTCCTGTATTGGTCAGAATGCGGACTTTTCAGAATCTCGGGACGATCGGCGTGACATCCGGGGAAAAGTGCGATTCCGGTCGTCCGACTTGTCCGTCCCCGCGTCTTGCGTCAAGTCGCCCCCCTCACCCGACGCAAACTGAATATGCCGATCATACGGCCGCGGGGAACCCGGGGCAATAGCGTATCATCCGGCCACCATCGCCCCCCTCACCCACAATCCCCCCCACACCCCCTCCCCCAACGGCCTTATTGCCCCAGCGTTCACCCTCACCACCACTCGCAGCTGACATCAGAACCGCGAGCGCAACGCATCCCCCTCACCCGCACGTCACTCCTTGCCCGACATGCCCGACATGCCCAAAAAGCGTCGTTCAGCGCCCGGATCATCGCGCCTGCCAACACCGGGTCCGGCGCCCGAACCCGCACCCGGTCCGGCCGATTCCCGAGCCGACGATCTGCTTCCCACCGGCGACGGGTCGGCCCGCTGCTGGTGGTGCGGCACCGATCC
>SKZB01000093.1 GCA_007127615.1 Phycisphaerales bacterium
CGGCGAGAAGGCGTTCGACCTGATCACGGTCGGCGGCTTCGAGTTCGCCATCGCTGTAGGCACGCAATCGAGAAATGTCAGACGGATTCATCATGGCAGGCAACGTGGTTTCGGATCAGCGGGTGGTGCAGTTTCTCGGAACATTCCTGGTGCCTCTTCAGAGGCTTTTCGAGGCCTTCTCAGGGCCTTCTCGGAAGCTTCTCAGATCCGACTCAGATCCTTCGAGATTCAACCGCTTCCCGCTTTTCCCATCAGCCGGACGACTCGCGGTCGATCCGGCCGCTCACATCGGTAGAACCGGAGTGCAGTCCTTTTTCTTCGGCCATTTCTGACAATTGTTCCATCAAGAGCGACCGGGCCCGGTGCAGGCGGCTCATCACCGTTCCGATCGGGACTTCCTGGATCTCCGCAATCTCCCGATATTTCAATCCCTCCACGCCCCAGAGCAGCAGGACGGACCGATATTCCGGCTTGAGCTGTTCGATGGCGGACTTCAGCCGGCCGTCCACGTGTTCCCAGTCCAGTGACGCGAGGTCCCACGCCGGCTCCGGCTCATCGGGCGGGGCGACATTGGTCGTGGCATCCGGCATCTCCTCGACCGGGGTCGGTCTCCGTTTGGACTTGCTGATATGGGTATAGAAGACGTTGTGAAGAATCTTGAAGAGCCAAGGCCGGATCCCCCCGCCCTGCTCCTCGAACCGTTCCGAAGCGCGGAGCGCCTTGAGAAAAGTCTCCTGCACGAGATCGGAAGCCTCGTCGGGATGCCGGGCCAGTTGCATCGCCATGCGGTACACCGCATCGAGGTGCTCGAGCGCAAGATTCTCAAACTTCTTCCGTTCCAACGATCGTCCTCGTGGGAAGGCCCAGGTGCGGCGCCGCCGGTTCAGGCCGTTCGGGGGGACATGGCCCCAATCGAATCGCCGGCACCGAATGTGAACCGGGCATGATCCGCGAACTGCTCCGGCGTGGCAACCTGGAAACGACTTTGAGCACCCGGCGAACGAAACCGACTCGAGTTTCCGTCCTGACCCCGCCGCGCCATATCTCGACCGAATCGCCGGGTCACGGCTGCGGCCAGGGTTCATCCGCCACGACAATCGCGCTGATGCGCCAGTAGCCGTAGCCAGCGTCCGGGTCATCCGGATCCGGCGGGCGAATGTCGCGGATGGAAAGTTCGATCTCATGTTCGCCGGGTGTCAACTCCGGCAAGGGGACGATTGTCGGCTCGACTTCCAGCCCCGGGTGCCAGCCGCTTCGATCCAGATCGCTGGACCAGACCTCACGGCCGCCGATCACGAATCGGCCGCTGGTCGGATTGAGCTCGCGCAGTTGTCCGCCGTTTTCCGACCACGGCCGCCAGCGCGCGACGACTTCGCCGTTGATCCGCAGGGTGTGGGTGCGGGTGACGAATTCGTCGCCGCCCCGCCCGTCGGTGGCGTGTCCGGACGTGATCATCCGCAGCCGGGGGCGATCGAGGCCTTCCGGAATGCGGACGCGGCTGCGAACCGTTGGCCGCTCCGCCTTGAAGTCGCGCACGAAGAACAAGGGGGCCGCGAACGCCGGCCGGCGGAAACCAACCCCTTCTCGTTCGAAACTGATCTTGAGTGACAACGCCCATCCGGGATTGGCATAGGTGTCAATCAACGCCTGCAGCCGGACATCGCCGTGCAGCATCGGCGCAAGGGGGGTCAGATCCGCGGTGTAAACCGACGGCCCGCCGAAAGGTGTGATAAACCGCACCAGTTCGATCGTCGCGGGCGCAGATTCCATCCGTTCGTCGTGCCCGAACTGCGCACGCTGATCCGAGTCCACCTCATTCAGGACGAGATTGATGCTGCCGAGCCGCGTCCAGGGATCGCCCGGTCGCACTCCCCGATCACCCTCGATCAGTCGGGGCTCGATGATGATCGTTGCCGTCACCCGACGGGCATCGCGGAGGTGGCGCGGCGGATCGGGCAGTCGAACCGTCCGCTCCACGATCTGACCGTGCAATCGGCGCCGGCCGTCTTCGGATTCGTACGCCTCGGGTCGTTCGGCATTGAAGTCGATCGGCACCTGGTCGAACACGGTCACCGTCCGATCCTCCACGGCATGGGCGGGCGGCGTCCCGACCGGGTTGAGGAGCGGAGCCGAGAAGAGCGCGGCGACGGCCAAACGCCGACCCGCGCAGAATTGATTGACGAACATGGCCATACCTTTCTGACACGGCCGGGATGGCCGATCATCCATGCTTTCGACCGGATCGCGGTCCGTTATTGAACCTTGCCGCCGAACCCGGGCGGACGACGCCGCTCAGGACCACGGCGCGATCTCGCCGGTCAGCGGCTCCACGAGATCCTTCAGCGTCATCAACCCGACGGGAACGGCCTCTTGGTCCCGCGCGACGACCGCCATGGGAATCCGCTTTTTCTGCATTTGACGCATGGCCCGGCGGACGTTCGTCCCGGGCGGGAACCATTCGACGTCGCGCATCAGGGACTGAACATCCCGTTCCGGCTGAAGCAGCAGGTCCATCACCCGCACGATTCCAAGAACGCGTCCCCGGCGATTGACCACCGGAACCCGCGCGTGGTCGGTCTGCCGCAGCAGCTTCTCCCGCTGGGCCGAACCCGCGTCGATCGGCAGGGTCGTCGCCCGGGGCCACGGCACCATCTCGGATTCCACCTTCATCTCCCGCATGGCCAGGGCGCGATCGGCGAGCGTGGTCTGTGCTTCGGAGATCAGCCCCACCGTGGCGCCCTCTTTGATCAACTGACTCATGCGCTGGCGCGCGGTCCGCGCCGCACCGTCGCCGGCCCCGAAGAGCCAGCCGGCGAAATCGCCGAACCCCTGCGTCAACGGATTGAGGCCCGTCCAGGTCAACAGCCGTTCCGAGCCGCGCAGGAAAGGCGCAAAGAAATATGACCAGCGATCGGTGTAGGTCCGGAAGAAGTCCTTCGGCAGGGTTTCTCCGAAAATGAACAGCAGCGGAACCAGAATGCAGGCGTTGACGATGATCGCCTGCACGGGCGACATGCCGTAGTGGTCAAGGATCAGTGCGAGCCCGAAGCTGCCCGCGTAGTTCGCGATATTGTTGCCGATCAGCAGGGTCGACAACATGCGATTCGGAGGGGTCATCACCTTCCGCAGCATGAGGGCCAGACGCTCCCCCTGATCGGCGCGGATCGATAA
>SKZB01000277.1 GCA_007127615.1 Phycisphaerales bacterium
TATGACGATCGTCGTCGGCAGCGATGTGCCCTCGAAGCTCCGGAAAATTTCGCTCTCCTCGTCCATCAGAATGTCTACGTTCCAGTCGTGGTCGCGAAGAAACCGTTTGGTGCGCTCACGCGACTCGCCGACGTTGACGGCGAAGAACGCGACACCACGGCCCGCGTTCCCTTCGGCGACGGCGATCAGCTCCGGCATCGCGCGAGCAGTTTCAACATGTCGTTTCTCCGGATGACTCCGCAGATCCATGGCCACAACGAATCGACCGTCTCACCGCCGGCCGCCCTAAGAGCACGATTGTTCGCCGGTACGAAACGATCGGCATCGGGGCGGACTTTGACCGAAGTCTCCGTTGTCGAACCCGCGGTTGCCCCGAAAGAGACGATGCTTCGCCGGGAACGGGGCCTCTCCCGGAAGAAGCGACACGAGGGTCGATCGATCGACGAGCGTTCGGAAACATCGCTTAGTGAAGACTAATCGAACCCGCCGCGACGTCAAGAAAGTCTTCTCACATTTTGTACGCTTTGATCAGTGCTACACTGTGCCCGAATGCCCCGGTCAAGAATGGTTCGTGCTTTGTTTGATTCTGACATCCACCGAAAGGCCCCATGAACACCCCTCTCCGTCATACCGCGAGCAACTACATTGGCGGCCGGTGGCGGCCGATCGAGGGCGAGCAGGTTCGCTCCACCAATCCCGCCGCTCCGGAGGAAGTCGTCTGGTCGGGTTCGCCCGATCCCGCGCACGTGGATGAGGCGGTCCAGGCCGCCCGCGCGGCGTTCCCCGACTGGGCGGCGCGCTCGATGGACGAGCGCATCGAGGCCCTGCGAAAATGGCAGGTGGTGACCGGCAAGTACGCCGAGTCGCTGGCGAGATTGATTACCGCCGAGATGGGAAAGATCCACGCCGAGTCGCTCTTTGAAGCGAAGGCGCTGGCGGGCAAGGTGGACGTCACGCTCGATGAGATTTCCCTCAGCCGGGTGCGCGACTACAAGGTCGCGGTCTCCGGCACCCGGGCCGGGCACTGCCGTTTCAAACCGCACGGGGTGATGGCGGTCATCGGGCCGTTCAACTTTCCGGCGCATCTGGCCAACGGCCACTTCGTGCCGGCGCTGCTGACGGGGAACACGATTGTGTTCAAGCCGTCGGAAAAGACGCCGGCGGTGGGGCAGATGATCGCGGAGATGATGGATGAAGCGCAGCTCCCGCCGGGCGTCTTCAACCTCATCCAGGGCGGAGGCGAGATCGCCGCGTCACTCGTCGGTCACGATGAGATCAACGGCATTCTCTTCACCGGCTCCTGGCCCGTCGGGCGGCGGATTCTGGAAGCGAACCTCGATCGCCCGGGACGCATCGTCGCACTGGAGATGGGCGGCAACAACCCCGCGGTCGTTCTTGATGATGCTCATCTCAAACAGGCGGTGATCGAGTGCGCGCGGGCTTCCTTCGCCACGACCGGCCAGCGATGTACGTGCACGCGCCGCATCATGGTGCAGTCCGGCATCGCCGAGCGGTTCATTCCCGCGTTCGTGAAAGCCGCCTCGACGCTGGTCATCGGACCCGGCGATACGATGGCGCCGGTCTTCATGGGCCCGCTCGTGACGGAAGAGGCGGCCGACGCGGTGATCACGTATCAGAGCGAGCTCGCGCAGCGCGGCGGGAAGGTGCTGTTGGAAGCCGCGCGCATCGATCAACCGGGACATTTCGTCTCGCCCGGTGTGGTCGAAGTCGATCGGTTCACCCTCGAGAATGATCGGGAGTGTTTCGGCCCGCTCGCGCAGATTTCGATCGTCGATTCGCTCGATGAAGCGATCGAGCAGGCCAACGCCACCGAGTACGGACTGGCCGCCTCGATCTTCACGGCGAGTGATCTCGATTTCCAGCGGTTCTTCCGTGAATGCCGGGCCGGCTGCATCAATCACAACACCGGCACCGCGGGGGCGTCGAGCAAGCTGCCCTTCGGCGGGCTGGGCAAAAGCGGCAACCACCGCCCGGCCGCGGCGTTCAGCGTTGATTACTGCGCGTATCCCGTTGCCAGCATGGCGGAAGAGGGCAGCGAGGCGGCGGTGCCCGAGGGGATCAAGTGGGATGATGCGTGGGTCGATGGCGGTTCGGGCGCGTGACCCGCGTGAAGGCTTCCACGGGTTGCGCATCGGTCGGCGGCGCCGCCCGATGCTTCACCCGTGGCGACATTCCGGCGCCCCTTCGGGGCTTTCACGCCCGTGCCTCTTCGCCCCCCCCGTCGCTCCGTCGCTTCGTCGCCCCACCGCATGCTTCGCCCTTCGGGACGAAGCATGGCACCCTTCAGACATTTTCCGTCGCTCCGTCGCTCATTGCCTCCGTGCCTCCGTGCCTTTCCTGAATCACTTGCGCAGATTCCTGAAGCGCCAAATGTGAAACTGGGCGGCTTTCTCACAAGTTCAGAGTGATCAATCTGATGAACTTGACCTTTTTTCTTTCGGGGACGAGCCGGCCGTGGGGTACGCTCTAGGCGTTCTCGACGTTGTCGCGCGAAGTGAACTGGTCGGAATCGATACCGGACTCCCCCGGATTCCCCCGGAACCGTATGGAAGCGTGCGCAGCAGAGTTCATGTTTCCATTCTTTGGATGACCAGTTTTTGGATATGACCAGGAGATATTCGTGCAACAACGTATCGCGACAGTCACCGGGCTGATGACGGCCGTGTTCATCGGTTCGTCCTTCGGCACCGCCATGGGCCAGTCCGTTCAGTTTCGGGATCAGACCAGTCTGAGATTTCCCCAGCCGGGGCCGCTCGAATGGACCAACCAGGTTTCCCTGGCGGACATCAACGGAAACGGCTCACTGGATATTGCCTTCGCCAACGGCGGAAACTTCGCGACCCCCGGCGTGCCGCAGCCGGTGCGGATCTACATGAACGACGGTGCGGGTTTCTTTACCGACGAGACGGAAGCGAGGACGGGGGGGCTGACCGGTCACTTCCGGCACGTTGAGTTCGGTGATGTCAACCTGAACGGGCACCTCGACATGGTGCTGGCCAACGACTTCAATGCCCGCCCGCGCCTGCTGATGAACGACGGCGACGGTTTCTTCACCGACGAGTCCGGCAGTCGATTGCCCGCGATCACGATGAGCGCGACGCGCGTGCAGCTCTTCGACATCAACAATAACGGCCACCTGGATCTCTACATCACCAACGGCGGGACCACGAATCGGTTCGGCTGTGCGCAGAATCGCATTTACGAGAATGACGGCGACGGATTCTACACCGATGTCACGGCGCAACGGCATCCGGCGGTCATCGGTTGCTCACCCATGGACGCGAAAATCGGCGATCTCACCGGCGATTTCTGGCTCGATGTCCGCGTGGCGGGGCTCGGCAACAACAACTCGAAGCTCTACTACAACAACGGCGGCGTTCTGCAGAATGTCAGCGGCAACGTGCCCCCCGATTCCAACGGCTATTCCTACGATTTCGGCGATATCAACGGCAACGGCCGGCTCGACATGGTCGGCGCCAACGCCGGGACGGGTGTCACGACGGCGCTCTTCGTCAACAACGGTGATGGAACGTTCAGCAATGTCAGCAACCAGATCACGCCGAACCCCAATGTCGATGACAATGACAGCAAGTTCTTCGACTTCAACAACAACGGCCATCTCGATCTGATCATCGCGCGGCTCGGCGGGGTCTCCGAGCGCATCTACGAGAATGACGGCAACGGCAACTTCACCGAAGTTCTCGGCCTCATCTCGCCGGTCACCGACTCCACGCTGGACGTCGTGGTGGGCGATCTGACCGGCGACGGTCGGCTTGACATCGTGACCGGCCAGGGTGAGTCCGGGGTCTTTCTGAATCGCATCTACATCAACACCGGGCCGGAAGACACGATTCCGCCCACCATCGTCCGGACCGAGGAACTGGAAGACACGAAAGATACGACCGGGCCGTACGTCATCCGCGCTGCGATCACCGACGGGATGACCTCCGACCGGAACTTCTTCGACAACGGCATCGACCTGCACTACACCGTGAACGGCGGCAAAGAGCAGATCGTTGAGATGCGGTGGAGCGGCGGGCAGATCTACCGCGCCGAGATTCCCGGTCAGCCGGGCGGCGGAACGATTGCGTACTTCGTCCGGGCGGTCGACTTCAATGATAATGTCGGCATTGGTGAGACCATGAGCTTCGATGTCATCACGGAATCGACCGTCGGCGACCTCGACGGAAACGGTGTGGTGAATGTCTTCGATCTGCTCATCCTGCTGGAGAACTGGGGCGCCTGCCGCGCCGGGTCGCCCTGTCCGGCCGATCTGAACGAAGACGGTACGGTCAATGTCTTTGATCTGCTGCTGCTGCTGGAAAACTGGGGCTAGCGGTCCTCTGATCATCAAAGTCGATGCCCCTCATCGTGACCGCCAATGGCCGTCACGATGAGGGGCATTTTCTCTGGAAACCCAATGGGCAAGTTCAGGACGGGCTGCTGGTGAGCGTCAGCTGTCGATCGTGTTCAATGCGGATGGTGTATTCGATGACCGCGGCGTCCTTCGCGATCGCGCGGCCGGGCACCTCGAGGTCCCAGCGCAGAATTCCTTTCGCGTCGTCGCATTCATGACGCAGGACGCCCGATTGGCTCTTCACGCCGTCATCTGTGACGGTGAGCTGGATCTCATCGGGGTCGACCTTCGGCAGACGATCAAGCACCCGCACGACGGTGGCGGCATCACGGAAGTTCTGAACCGAGAGCCGGTAGGTGAGTTCGACCACCCGGTTTCCGCCCTGCACGCGTTCCTCGCGGTTGATGAGTTCACGCTCCGAGCGCAGACTGGAATTGATGCCCAGCCCGACGGTGACCGCTTCGCCGACGGCGATGTCCTCGAACTCACTCTGGCCGACGAACTCGCCCCGCACGTAGGTGGAGACCGGCCCGCCGAGCAGGACGAGATCGCTGGTGTTCGTGACGTGCGCCTCTTCGTAGACGTAGCTGGTCAATACGGGAATGGCGACCTGATAGAAGTCGCCCTCCATCGGTGCCCGCGCGATGCGGATGAGCTGCCGGGCCGGCCGGCTGGGCAGTGTGGTCGATCCGCCAATGCGGTACGTCACGCTGTGGCCTTCGTTGTTCGGCGAAGTTGCGTCATGCTGCCGGGCGGCATCGCTGGTCAGTTCAACAAGCTGCAACTGATCGGCCAGGGAGTTGAGCTGGCTGTCGAACTTGGCGACTTCCTGATTGAACTGACCCGGGGTGGTCGGGGCCGCCACGTTCCGGGCGCGGTCGGCGTCGCGTTGCTGCCCGCGCAGTGAGTGCAGGCCCGCATGCCCTCCCGGGATGCCGGAGGGCGCTCCCGGACGCAATGAGACGGGCAGCGCCGTCAGGGACGGCGCACGGGAGACCAGTGACGGGGTGGCGGTCGAGAGCGTCATGTGCACATCGCTCCAGTCCTCGCCGCTGGTCTGCCGGATCGATGCAAAGTATTCGAGATCAAGTTCGGAAGAATCGATCTGGCTGCGCACGGTGTACGACGGCTTCCACGAAGCGTGGGTGACGAGATAGTTGAGGTGCAACTCACCGCCGGCGCCCTCAGTCCGATCGACGATCAGAATCGCCTCCCGCTCGGTGCGTGTCGCGCCGGTGCCGAGCGCATTCATCTCGCGCGTGATGTGCTCGATTTCCTTCTTGACATCGCGTTGTTCAAAGTGCAGCGCGAGTGAGTTCCGGGAGTGCGTCTGGCGTTCGCCGGCGATGTACTCGCTGAGTTCGCGCAGCGTTTTGGCGTCGAGCACGCCGTGCTTGAGATCGCTGCGCGCTGTGCCGGCGGTGATGTTTTCGAGCTGTTGGAGATAAGCGCGGTGTTCTTCAATGAGTTCCATTTCGCGCTCGATGCGCGTCAGTTGATCTCGCTGCGCAACGAGCTGCTGCTGAAGCTGCTCCATATCCTCGCTGACATCCTGCTTGACGGGGCGTTCCCGGTACCGGACCGAGCGGACCGTGACGCCGGGCGCACCTTCTGCGTGAAGACTGCCGCTGACCACGCGGCGGGGCAGATCGGTAATGAGGAGCTCCTGCACCCCGGCCCGGTCCGGCAGCCTGATGCGGCGCGTGATCAGCGCCTGTCCCCGGTACACCGTCACCGAATCGATTTCACCCGAGTGCGCGAGAACATCGGCCTCCTGCGCCATGCCGAATGGCACGGACGGTGCGGTCAGAGTCAGGGCGTAAACGGCACCGATCGTGACGATAGGTCTGATCCCCTGCATGAGTGTTTAAGTCATTGGATTGGCGAAAGGACGCCGACGCGGAGGAGGTCTTCGGCGGTGCCGTCGTCATGCACCGGCCTGGCGACCGGCTTCGGGCCGGTGTCGGGTGGGTTGGACGCGCGAATTGCCGCGGGGTTCCCGCGAAGCTCGGAAACCGTCGAATCAGGGCGGGCACTTGCGTTTTTTTGATTCCGGCCGAGGATATCGCGAATGAGCCCGACCCCGAGTCATCGAACCACGTTGCCCAACGCGCGGGAGTATCCCCGTTTCGCGGGCGTGCCGACCTTCTGCCGCTTCCCGCTTCTGGAACAGGTCGCCGAAGAACACCAGCCCGTGGATTGGGTGATCTACGGCGTGCCGTACGACGGCGGGGTGACCTACCGTCCCGGGGCGCGCTTCGGGCCGCGCGAGATCCGCGTTGCCTCGGCGTACATCAAACCTTATCACCTCGAGCATGATGTCAATATCGCACAGGTGTTCTCCCTCGCCGACGGGGGCGATGCCCCGGTGCGGCCCTATTCCTGCCGCGCAACGCAGGAAGTCGTGGTCGCGCACGCCGGCGCGCTCGGCACGCCGGACCACACGTGTCTGTTTGCCGTCGGCGGCGACCACTCGATCGCGTACGCGAACATCCGCGCGACCTGGGAGCGGCGCGGCCGGCCGAAGGGGGGGCTGGCGATGATTCACTTCGACGCGCATCTCGACACCGCCGGCGAGATCTGGGGTGAAGCGTGGACGCACGCCTCGCCGTTCCGGCACGCGATCGAGGAAGGATTGATCGACCCGAAGCGCATGCTCACGATCGGGATCCGCGGCCCGCTGAATTCCGCCGAGGATCTGAACTATGCCCGGGATCACGGCATCGAGATCGCCACGTACGAAGATTGCACGAGTGATGACGGCATCGAGCGCATCGAAGCGTTTCTCGATGCGCTGGGCGATGATGAGACGTACCTGACCTTCGACATCGACTGCATTGATCCGGCCTTTGCGCCGGGGACGGGCACGCCGAACTGTGGCGGGTTCAGCTCCGCCGAGGTCTTCGATCTGTTGCGCCTGTGCGCCGGCACGAATCTGGTCGGCGCGGACCTCGTGGAGGTACTGCCCGACCGTGATCCGGCGGGGACGACCGCCTTGCTCGGGGCGGAAGTGATTCTTGAAGTGCTCGCGCTGGCGGCGTACCGGGCGAAGCAGAAGGGCTGAGACCGCTTTGGGAGTCTCTGCGATGGACGGGGAGGCCCGGCGTCTTCCCCCTGTGGTCGCCGGCTCCGTCCTGACGACTTCTTCCTCTTCTTTTCCACCACTCTTCTCACGACGGAGCCAAGCACTGTGAATGATGTGATCTATCTCTGTCCCGGTCAGGGGGCGCAGGCCCTCGGCATGGGACGCGCGTGGCATCGATCGAGCGCCGCGGCGAAGGCCGTGTTTGATGAAGCCGACCGGGTGCTCGGCGATCGACTCGGCGCCCCGCTCTCGCAGCTTTGTTTCCAGGGACCGGCCGAGCGGCTGAATCAGACCGATGTGAGTCAGCCGGCAATCTACGCCTGCTCGATCGCCTCGGCCCGCGGGCGGGCGGAAACCGCGGGCGAGCCCACGCTGACCGCCACGGCCGGACTCTCCCTGGGGGAGTACACCGCCCTGTGCCTGGCGGGGGTTTTTGACTTTGCAACCGGACTTGAACTCGTGGCGGCCCGGGGCCAACTGATGCAGGAAGCGGCGGAGGCCTCAGATGGAGGCATGGTCGCGCTGATCGGCGCGGATGAAGCCCGGGCGGAGGAGGTCTGCCGGAAGGCCGGGCAGGGAGAAATTCTGGTTTGCGCCAACTTCAACGCCCCGGGGCAGATCGTTCTCTCCGGTCACCGGACCGCCTGTGACCGGGCGGTGGAAATCGCGGGCGAAACGGGGCTGCGCGCGACCGCATTGACGGTGGCGGGGGCGTTCCACTCCCCGCTCATGCAGCCGGCGGCGGACCGCATGGCGGAGATTCTCGGCCGGGTGGAGATGCAGCCGCCGACGTGTCCGGTCTGGTCCAACGTCACCGCGGCCCGGCATGATCCGGAAAATCCGGAACTTCTCAGGCAGCGGCTCGTCGAACAGATCGTGCAGCCGGTGCGGTGGGCCCAGGGCTGCGCCGCGCTGGCGGCAGAGCACGCGGAAAGTGCCTACCATGAACTGGCCCCCGGTTCGGTTCTGCGGGGCCTGATGCGACGCATCGATCGCAATGTGAAGGTAATGAGCCATGATGAACCGGATGATGAATCGTAGTGTGAGCGTTTTCGGCGTCTGCGCCGTTTTTGCCGCGGCCGGTCTCCTGCTGGTCGGGTGCGGCGGTGAGGAAGAGGAAGTCGTCGTGCGGGAAACGGCTCCGCCGCCCCCGCCACCTCCGCCGCCCCCGCCGTCGCTGGATGAACTTATGGAGCAGTTGCGCATCGACGAGCGCGTCATGATGTTCGATGAGTACGCGCCGGAGAGCGAAGGGGAGCGCGTTGCGATCCTCGAGTTCTTCGACGCCTTTGCCCGCGGCAATCACGAGGAACTCCGCCGCAAGATGTCCCCTCAGGACGCCGAGGAACTTGACGTCCTGGTGCAGGAAGGGTTCTGGCGGGATGCGGTCGAAGGAATCGAGATGATCGAGATTCAGGCCGGTCGCAGCCCGCACGGTGAAAAGTGTGCGCTGGCCATGTACGTCGTCGACGGTCAGGATCAGATACAGCTCTGGTATTACCGTGACGATGGGAATCGATTTCAATTCGAGTCGGCGCCGATGCCGCCGGATCTGATTCGTGCACTGAGCGGAAACTGGATTGAAGCGTGGCACAAGATCCTGGAAGAGCAGGTCGAGATCGCCAGCCGGCCGGATGAAGAGATTGAGATGCCGCAGCGGAATCTTGATCAGGGCGACGACATTGGCGGATCGGATCAGAGTCCCGGCACGCGGCCGCAATCACCCGGTCCTCCCGGTCCGCGCTCCCCCGGTCGCTCCCCCGGTCGCTCCCCCGGTGGTCGTTAGGGCTCGGCCGGTGGGACACGCGATCTGCTTCGTGAGCGCTTCCCGGTCCGCGGCACGCGGCTTGGCAGACGCGGACGGTTCGGTACAATTTTTTCGCACCCATCGGCTTGCAATCGTGCAAGCCGATGTCGTCTGGTGACACTCTGCACTTCGTTCTGCCAGGATCAAGGAGACGGGCCATCGAACGGCGTATCGCGATCGTGACCGGAGCGAGCCGCGGCATCGGGCGTGCCGTGGCTGAGCAATTCGGGCGGGACGGCTACCTCGTCGTCCTCCTCAGCCGGACGGCGGCCTCGCTGGAGCAGGTGCGGGATGCCATCTCCGAGGCGGGCGGCGAAGCGGAAGTACGCGTCTGCGACGTCGGTGACGGCGAGGCGCTCGCCGGCATTATCGAGGAAGTCGCCTCCACGCACGGACGGCTGGACATTCTCGTCAACAATGCCGGCATCACCCGCGACGGTCTCATCATGCGCATGAGCGATGAGGACTTTGATGAGGTGATTCGGGTGAATCTGCGGTCGGCATTCGTCGCCTGTCGTGCGGCGGCACGGCCGATGATGCGGGGCAAATACGGCCGGATCATCAACATCGGCTCGGTCACCGGCGTGGTCGGGAACAGCGGGCAGGCGAACTACGCCGCGGCCAAGGCCGGCCTGGCCGGTCTGACCAAGACGCTGGCGAAGGAGCTCGGATCGAAGGGGATCACGTCGAACGTCATCGCTCCGGGGTTCATCGACACGGAGATGACCGAGGCCCTCCCGCAGGCGATGAAGGATGAGGCGGTGAAAAACCTTCCCGCCCGCCGGATGGGCCGGGCCGAAGAAATCGCACATGCCGTCTCATTTCTCGCCTCGGAAGGGGCGTCCTACGTGACCGGACAGGTTCTCGTCGTCGACGGCGGGTTGACCTGTTGAGCCGATCCGTCGGCGAACGGGACGGGATTGTTCAGACCGCATTGCAAGGTATGGGAATGCGGCTATATTGGGCCCCCGTCGGCGATCTGGCAGCCGATGTTGTCTTTCAGGAGATGCACCGTGACCGAGCAGGAAATCGAAGCCAAGGTTGTTGAGATCGTGGCCGAACAGATGGGCGTGGACAAAAGCGAGATCACACGTGAGACGAGCTTCACGAATGATCTGAATGCGGACAGTCTCGACGTCGTCGAACTGGTCATGGAATTCGAGGATGAATTCGAGACCTCGATCCCCGATGAAGAGGCCGAGAAGATTCAGACCGTCGGCCAGGCGATCACCTACATCTCGACCCACATGAACAAGTAAGCGTGGGAACGGGAGAATCCATGTCCGCTTTGCATGACTCGGCCGCGGCGCGGCCGCTGCTCGCTCCGGTCTCGCGGGAGTTGTCCGTATGACGCAGCCCAGCGCCCGTCGCCGCGTCGTCGTCACCGGGCTCGGCGCGATTACCGATGTCGGCCACAGCGCCGCCGATACCTGGGATGCGCTGAAGAACGGCCGTTCCGGCATTCAGCTCATTCAGGCCTTTGAGCAGGATGAACGCTGGACGGTCCGGATCGCCGGTGAAATTCGGGACTGGGACCCCGGTTCCGTCATCGACTTTCGCGAAGCCAAACGGATGGACCGGTTCACGCTCTTCGGCATGGGCGCGGCCGAGGAAGCCGCACGCGATTCGGGGATCGACTTCTCCCAGGGCGATCCGTACCGGCGCGGCGTGGTCATCGGATCCGGCGTGGGAGGCATCCTCACCATCGAGGAGTATCACAAACGCCTGCTCGACGGCGGACCGCGAAAGCTGAATCCGTTCGTCGTACCCAAGCTGATGGTGAACGCCTGCGCCGGAAATGTCTCTATTCGACATAATCTGCGCGGCGTGAATTCCGCCACCGCCACCGCCTGCGCGACCGGCGCGCACGCGATCGGCACGGCGTTCCACCTGATTCAGCGCGGCGATTCGGAGGTCATGTTCGCCGGCGGATGCGAAGCCGCCGTCTCTCCGCTCTGTGTCGGCTCGTTCGCATCGATGAAGGCGCTCTCCACGCGCAACGATGATCCGGCCCGGGCTTCCCGGCCGTTCGATGTCGACCGGGACGGCTTCGTTCTTGCCGAAGGCGCCGCGGTGATCATTCTGGAAGAGCTGGAGCATGCCAAAGAGCGCGGGGCGACGATCTACGCCGAAATGCTCGGCTTCGGTTCCTCGGGCGACGCCGATCACATCGCCGCCCCCGACGCTGAGGGCACCGGAGCGCAGCACGCGATGAAACTCGCCATCCGGGACGCCGGATTGAATCTGGAACAGATCGGGTACATCAACGCCCACGGAACATCGACCCCACTCGGTGACGCGGCGGAGGTCACGGCGGTCAAACGGCTCTTCGGCGACCACGCGGCCAAGGTCAGAATGAGCTCGACCAAGAGCATGACCGGCCACACGCTCGGGGCGGCGGGCGGAATCGAATCGGTCGCGACGATTCTGGCGGTGCGTGATGACCTGCTCCCGCCGACGATCAACCTCGATCAGCCGGACGATGCGTTCGACCTGGATTTCGTGGCCAACACCGCCCAGGAGCGGCCACTCGATTACGCCCTGAACAACTCCTTCGGATTCGGCGGGCA
>SKZB01000098.1 GCA_007127615.1 Phycisphaerales bacterium
GGCATGGCGCGCACGAGCAGATCCTCATCATTCATCGCGTTGTATTCAGCCGCGGTGGGCGTGTCGACCCGTCGGCCAAGGATCCGGTTCCAGAACACATCCGCCTGCGGCAGCCCGGAGATGTAGTTGCTCAAACGGACGGATGCCATCTGGCCGGAACTGACATCAAGACCGCTGAGCGTCATCATGCCGTGCCCGTACCGGCGCTGGACGACGAGGACCCGACCGTCCTCGAGCGCCATGTGCGGCACGTAGTGGGGTCCGAGTCTGTCCAGATCACCGTACAGGTCCTTGAAGACGCGAACGGATAGTGGGAAATCACCCATCGCGCCGCGTGCCTTGCTGATCAACGGCAGGACGTGCGAAAGTTGAACCTCCTCGTCCCGGCGCGGCGGCTCCGGCGGAAGCATATCTTCCAGCGGGGTCTGGACGATGCCGCCCGTCTGCCAGGGGTTCGTGTCTTCGGGCAGAACGATCACGAGATGTCCGCCGTAGCGCACGTACTGCCGCAACGCGTTGGCCGTGTCGCTGGTCAGTTGCAGCGGCGAATGCTCGGCGCCCCACACGATGGCTTCAAAGCCCTTCAGCGCTTCCCACCGATCGGGGAGTTCGTCCGGGCGAATCCCGAAGACGGCTCGCGTGTATTCGTGCGCTGCGGCCGGCCGGGGATCCTGCCGATGGCGAACGCCGTACTGATTCAGCCCCATGTGACGCGAACCGATGATGCCGATGAGGTTGGCGTTGGCTTCGACGAACTGCGCGCCGGCGTCGGCCGGCCGGAAGCGCATGCCGCCCAGTTCGCCGCGGCGCTCGCCATCGCGCATCTCGAAAACGCGGATCGACCAGACCGTGTCGGAGCGAGCTTCGTAGGGCAGCGGCGCGGTGAGCCAGGTGAACGTCGGCCGGCCCCGCGTGAGGGTGACGTTGCGGCCGTACTCCAGAATGTCGCCGTCGGCGTTGGGGACTTCCCATTGCACCCAGACCGCGGTCGCTTCGCTGAGCGACCCGCCCGGATTGCTCAACAGTTCGAGACGCAGCCCGGTCCGCTCCCCGGGGCGGGCGACGGAGCCGACGCCGAACTGGTCGATCGAAATGATGACATCGTCACCGCTGGACTGCGCCGCCGCGTTCGAAGCGAACATGACCAGCATGAACGCCAGGCCGACGAGAGCTGGCAATCGTTTCCAGGGGGCGAAAGCGGCGAGTGCCCCGACCCGAATCTTGCTCGAGGAAATCATGAAATCAGTTTAGCAACCTCCATGAACGGGGGAGGAGCGAAAAGTTCGTCCGGTCGGCCGGCTCCGATCAAGTCAGCCCCCGAACCGGCCGATGCCTGCCTCATGCCCGATGTCGAATCCCTCAGCTTCTGGATCATTCTCGGGATCGGCTTCATGCTGGTGCTGGCGTGTCTGCGGGTGATTGCGGCGGCGATCGAAAACGCCCGGGCCCGGCACCAGCTCATGCTCGACGTCCGCACGCTGCAGATGCAGCAGGTGAATCAAATGCAGGCGCTTCGCGCGGAGCGTGAGGAGCGGGCAAGAGCATCGATGGAACGCGGCGCCTCGACCGCGGCAAAGATGAAAAAGTATCAGGCCCGGTCATCGGGAACGGAAGTCAAAGTCGATCCGAGGATGGCGGTCGAATCCGAAGCCGAAACCGAAGCCGAGACCGAAGCCCCAACGATGGCGGAGGCCGCCTGATGAAAGCGGCCCGCGCGGCGCGGTCGAACGAGGGACTGACGATGTCCACGATTATTTTCTGCCGGCCAGCCGCGCCATGATCGCCGCGTGCGATCTGATCCCGTTCTCAAAGCATCGCCGCTCGAATTTCTCGTTCGGTGAGTGAACACGGTCGTCATCCAGGCCGAAGCCGACGAGCAGGGAATCGAAACCGAGAATCTGCTGAATCGATCCGACGACGGGGATCGATCCGCCCGTGCCGATGAGCACCGCCTCCCGGCCGTACACGTCGCCCAGGCCGGCCTTCGCCGCCTCGAGATGGGGTGAATCGGTCGGCACGCGGATGGCCGGCGCCGCGCCGTGGTTGGTGAACGAACACGTGCAGCCCGGCGGGGTGCGGCTTTCGAAGAATTCGATCAGTGCGCGTTCAATCTTGTTCGGATCCTGATGCGCGACCAGCCGGCAACTCAGCTTGGCCCGCGCGTGATCGCCGATGACGGTCTTCGCACCTTTCCCGGTGTACCCGCCGACCATGCCGTTGATGTCGCACGTCGGTCTGGCCCACGTGCGTTCAAGGGTGGAGTAGCCCTTCTCGCCGAAGGGCTGTTTCATGCCCGCACCCGCGAGAAACGTGGACTCATCGAATCCGAGCCGCTCCCATGCGCCGCGCTCCGTCGGGGTCAGTTCCTCCACATCGTCGTAGAAGCCCCGGACCTGGACGCGGCCGTTCTCATCGTGCAGCTCGCCGAGGATTTTCGTCAGCGCGTTGAGCGGATTGACCACCGCGCCGCCGTACATGCCCGAATGCAAGTCGTGCGACGGCCCGTGCAGCGCCACTTCCAGATACACCATGCCGCGCAGCATGTAGGTGATGGCGGGCGTCTCGATGTTCCACATGCCGGTGTCGCAGACGACGCAGACATCCGCCGCCAGTTCGTCCTTGTTTTCCATCAGAAACGGATCGAGCGACGGGCTGCCGGACTCTTCTTCGCCCTCGAGCAGGACAGTTACTTTGATCGGCAGCTCGCCGTCAACCTTCTGCCAGGCGCGAAACGCCTCGATGAACGTCATGAGCTGACCCTTGTCATCGACCGCGCCGCGGGCCACGATCCGCTCGCCGTGTTCGCCCTCGACCACCTGCGGTTCAAACGGCGGGCTCTTCCACAACGCCAGCGGATCCGGCGGCTGCACATCGTAATGTCCGTAGTACAGGACGTGCGGCACGTTCGCGCCGGCGCTCTTCGGACCCGGATGGTGCGCGACCACCATCGGGTGGCCGGTCGTTTCGCGGACCGATGCGTCGAACCCGATCGAGCCGAGGTCATCCGCCAGCCACTGCGCCGCGCGCCTGGTCTCAGCGTCGTAGTCCGAATCGGTGCTGATGCTCGGGATGCTCAAGAGTTCAACCAGCCGCGCCAGCGCCTGATCGCGGTCAGCATCAATTCGGGTCAGGACAGCATCAAGTGTCTGGCTCATATCGGCTCCGTGTCGGGGCGGGAAACGGCGGGGAAACACCGGCCGGAAAGGTTTCGCCCCCGCATCCTACCGGTCAGAGGCCGATCTGTGCCACGCGGATGAGCCGCGGCCGGATTGAAAAACTTTTGCCGGAGCCTGGAACATCGTGCATCCCGGTGCGTTGAACGAAAGAAGTCGCCCCGGCGCGACACGACCGGAATGAACCGAATCCTCGCCACGATCTGCGAAAAGCTGAGGACCGGCTTGTGGGTGGACGATAGCTCGTAGGGTGATGATAGACAGTCATGTTCGTGGGCTCCGATGTGGGGGCCGTATTCGTTGAACTCCCGATGAGGTTCTTATGCGCATTCAATCAACCGTTTGGTCATCCTGCGCGATCGCCGCCTGCCTGAGCAGTTCGCTGGTGCTGCACGCTCCACCGGCCCGGGCGAACGTCGCGCCGAATCCCTCCCCCCAAACTGCGATCGATGACCGCTTCGGCACGCCGGTCTCCCTGCCGATCACCCGCGCCGTCCTCTTCGCCAGCGGGGTGGGGTACTTCGAGCACACCGGCACCGTCCAGGGTGACGCGGTCATGCGCCTCAACTTCCGGGAGGATCAGATCAACGACATCCTCAAGAGCATGGTGCTCATGGACCTCGACGGCGGATCGATCAACAGCGTCAACTACGCCGCGAACGATCCGCTCGAACGCACGCTGAAGAGCTTTGGCGTGGATTTGAGCGGCGATCCGACCCTGGCGGGGCTGCTCGCGGATCTGCGCGGCGCGGAGATCATGCTCAACGCGCCGGACCGCATCACCGGGCGCATCCTGAACGTTGAAACCCGGACCCGGGCGGTGGGCAATCCGCCCCAGACGATCAACGAGCCAGTGCTGAACCTGGTCACGAACTCGGGGATCCGATCCGTACCGCTCTCGAGCGCAGATTCAATCCAGCTTGGCGATGCCCGCCTGCAGGAAGAGCTCGACCGCGCGCTCTTCGCGATGGTCAGCTCACGCGATACCGAACAGAAGGCCGTGGACATCCGCTTCACCGGCGAGGGGGAGCGGCGCGTGCGCATCGGCTATCTGATCGAAACGCCGGTCTGGAAGACCTCCTACCGCCTGGACATGACGGGCGATGAGCCGCTCCTGCAGGGATGGGCGATCGTCGAGAACACGATGAACGATGACTGGAAAGATGTGCGGCTGTCGCTCGTGAGCGGCCGGCCGATCTCGTTCGTGCAGGATCTGTATACGCCCCTCTATCTGGCGCGCCCGGTCGTCAGGCCGCAACTCTTTGCTTCCCTTCGCCCCAAGTCGCACGACCGTGCGGCCGCGCCGCCGGCGCCGCCGGCCAGGGATGCCCTGCGTCGTGAGCGTCGTGGCGGGGGTGGAGGGTATGGCGGCGGAGGCGGCGGTGCCGGCGGCACGCTCTTCGGGGACCCGGGTGATGAAGAGGTTGCTTCTGATATGGCATACCCATGGCAGCAGTCCGGTGCGGAGAGCGTCGCCAGCGGCGGATCCATCGGCGAGCTGTTCAGCTACGACCTCCGCCAGCGCGTCACCATGCCGCGCCGCCGGTCGGCGATGCTGCCGATCATCAACGATCACGTCGAGATCGAGCGGCTGAGCATCTACAACGCCGAGGCGCTTGCGCGCCATCCGCTCAATGCGGTGGAAATGCACAACCAGACCGACCAGCAGCTCATGGCCGGGCCGGTCACGATCTTTGATGACGGCATGTACGCCGGCGACGCTCAGTTCGATCATCTCGCGGCGGGTGAGAAGCGGCTGCTCAGCTACGCGATTGATCTGGACGTGACGGTCAACAACCGGCCGTCCTCGTCCAGTCAGATGACCCGGGTCATCATGGTCAACGGCATCGTGCGGTACGTGCGCAGCCTGAACTACACGCGGGAGTACCAGCTCACCAACGCCGGCCGCCGTGACCGCACCGTGGTAATCGAACATCCGATCACGGGAAATGCGGATCTGATCGCGCCCGAGTCCTTCCGGGAGAAGACGGACTCTCTGTACCGGTTCGAGGTTCAGCTCCCGGCAGGGGAGTCCAAGACATTGGTCGTGCGCGAGCATCGACCCGTTCAGGAATCGATCCATGTCCTGAATCAGTCACCCGATGAACTGCAGAACCACATTCGCGGCGGCACGTTCCCGGAGGAAATCCGCGAAGTGATCGAACGCGCGATCGAGATGAAATCGGAGATCAACGTTCTCGTTGCGAATCGGGAAAAGCTGCGCACCGAGCGCGATGAGATCATGAAGGGCCAGGCGCGTCTGCGAGACAACCTTCAGGCGGTCGGGGCGGAGACCAGTCTCGGCAAGCGCTATCTCGGCCAGCTCATGGATGAGGAAGATCGGATCGAAGAGCTGCAGCAGGAGATCCGGGAGATCGGCGAGCTGATCGACGAGAAGAATGCGGAGCTGCATGCGTACCTGCGCCGTCAGACGATTCGGTGATGGGAACGAAAGTGACGGAGAGACGGAGGAGCAAAGCGACGGAGCGACGAAGTGACGAAGCGTGAAGTGGCAAGCATCGCAGTGAACCGCTTCTCTCACGCGTTTCTTGAAATGGATGGGTCCCGTGGGTCCCGTTGCGCGGGGGCGCGGGGGCGATGTATCAGACCGCCAGCGCCGCGGCGCAGAGGTACGCGATCGCGAGCAGTCCGACCATCGAGAGAAAGAGGAACGCCAGCCAGCGGTGAATCATCCGCTCCTGATGTTCCGGATCGACAAACGGCGAGTGGACCGAAATCGGTTCGCCGAGCAACCCTTCCATTTCGGCGTAGCTGCGGAGAGGACGTTCGTGCAGATCGCATCCGCAGCTGGGGCATTGTTCGATGCGCCGGTCCCGGAGCAGCGCGCCGTCATAGCCGCAGGCAACACAGCGCTGTTTCAGCAGCCGGTGATCAAGGGTCTTGACTTTCTCCGTCATCTCATGAGAAGCGTAGCACCGAGACGGGGTTCATCCAAAGAGAAACTTCCGGGAAAGTCGCAATGCACCGGCATACGCTCTGGGGAGCACCGCGGATGAGCGCGGCGACGAATAAGAGGTTCACCTTCCCACTCACGGAAGCCGTCATCGATGTCAGCACCCGGTCGTTCGGAATGGGTTCGTCACCTGCGCGGGTTGGCCGCGCCGGTTTTGGATCTGGATTCCGGCGCGGATCCGGGGGCCGGTCTGCTCAATGAGCCGTTTCTTGCGGCGGTACAACAGGTCCCGGTGGCCTCCGGTGCCGCGCCGCCCCGAAGCAGCCCCGAGGTGGCCCTCTGGTGGGCGGTCGCGGGGGCGCGGGTAGATGTCGATACGGTCATCGATGAGCCGACCGAGGGATCGCTGTTGCCGCAGGGGCTTTACCGGGCGATCGAAGTCTGGACCGAATCGGATCTCTGCGCGCTCCACGCGCTGTGGATACTCGCTCAGCGGGAGGGACGGGCCGACTGGACCGAAAGGGTCGAGCGCGTCCGGCGATGGCACCTGGAATATACGCAACCCGATAACGCGACAAACCGGGCGTGGGCGCTGCACGTGTTTCTGCTCGGTCCCCCGCCCTTCGCGGCGTGCGAGCCGGAGTCCCGGCACTACGCGGAGACGCTGCTGCACAACGCGATCGCCATCGAGGGCCGCCCGACCCCGCTCAACGCGTGGATTCTTCTCGACGCCGCGCGGTGGATTGAATCGGTTCCCGAGACCGGCGGAGAAGACGCCCGCGTTCAATGAACAAGGCTCGCCCGGGCGGATGCATGGATTCCGTTCGGTGGGGGGACGTCCAGCGCGATCAGACGCCCAGCAGCAGGCGCTCCGGGTTTTCAAGCATGTCTTTGATATGTACGAGGAAGCCGACCGCTTCGGCGCCGTCGATGATGCGGTGGTCGTAGCTCATCGCGAGGTACATCATCGGCCGGAGGGCGATCTCGCCCGGCCGGTCGGGATGTTCGATCGGCCGGTTCTTGATCGTGTGCATGCCGAGAATGCCCGACTGCGGCGGGTTGAGGATCGGCGTGGAGTTGAGCGAGCCGTACACCCCGCCGTTGGAGATCGTGAACGTGCCGCCGGTCATGTCGTCGATCGTCAGCTTGCCATCACGGGCCTTGACCGCCAGATCCTTGATGCCCTGTTCAATCTCGGCGAAGGACAACTGCTCGACGTTGCGCAGGACGGGGACGACGAGGCCCTTGTCGGTGCCGACCGCGACGGAGATATCGACGTAGTCGTGGTATTCGACTTCATCATCGATGATGTACGCATTGACGCGCGGGAAGGCCTCGAGGGCCGAACAGCACGCCTTGGCGAAGAAGCTCATGAAGCCGAGCCCCACGCCGTACTTTTCGGCGAACGCCTCCTTGTGACGCTTGCGCACGGACATGACCGCGGTCATGTCGACCTCGTTGAAGGTCGTGAGCATCGCGGCGTTGTGCTGCGCTTCGACGAGGCGCTGGGCGATGCGGCGACGGAGTTTGGTCATCTTCTCGCGCTTCGTGCCGCGCGACCCGCCGCTGCGTTCGGCCACGGCGGAATCGCGGTCGGATTTTTCGATCGCCCCGTTATCCGAACCGCCGTCGTCGGATTTGAAGTTGAGCACATCGCTCTTGGTGATGCGCCCGGCGGGGCCGGTACCCCGGACCCGCGCGAGGTTCACGCCGCGTTCGTCGGCGAGCTTTTTGGCCATGGAAGTCGCGCGGGACGCCTGGCCGTTGGAATCGCCATTCCCGGCCGCGGCGGCGGCGGTGGCGGTGGCGACCTCGTTGCGTGAGGCGTCCTCGTCGGAGCCATCTTCGCGGGAAGCGGCGGACTTTTCCCCGTCTTTGCCTTTGGATTTCTTTTCGGATTGATCGTCTTCTTCCGCCTCTTCCCCGGCGCTGTCGTCGCCGGAACCCTCGGGTTTGGAGGCATCGGGATCGATCGAGCCGATCACCTCACCGACGTTCATCTCGTCGCCTTCCCGGGCGGTGATTTTGAGCTGACCCGATTCGGGGGCGGGCACTTCGAGCGTGACCTTGTCGGATTCGATTTCGACGAGCGTCTCGTCTTTGTCGACCCAGTCGCCATCGGATTTGTGCCACGGACCGAGCGTGACTTCGGAGATCGATTCGCCGGGACTCGGGATGGTGATTTCAACGGCCATGCGGAAGGGATCCTTCAGTCTATCTGCTTCGGTTTCGGTACGGAAGATCAGTTTACTTGCTGCTGACGGCGCTTCGGCCGGAGCTCTTTTTCTTGCTCGACGTCTTCTTCTTCGTCTTGCCGCCGCGTTTGGTGCGGTTCTGGTCCTGGCGGTCATGGTCGCCGCCCTCATCGTTTTCGGAAGGCAGACCGAGCGTGTCGACCATGATCTTGCGCTGCTCCTGCTCGTGCATTCGGACCGACGCCACGGCGGGGCTGGGGCTGGCGTCGCGGCCGATGAACCGCAAGTTCACTTCGAACGCCTCGCGGAACATCGCGTCGGCGTGGCGCCAGGCGCCCATGTTCTTCGGTTCCTCCTGCACCCAGAGCATCTCGCTCGCCTTCGCGTAGCGCTGGAGCAGCGGTTCGAGATCGCCCTCGGGGAAGGGGTAGAGCTGCTCGAGGCGCACGATGGCGACATCGTTGCGCTCCACTTCTTCCCGGTGCTTGATCAGATCGTAGTACACCTTGCCGGAACAGAATACGACACGGTCAACCTTCCCGGGATCGTCAACCGCGGGATCATCGATCACGCGCTGGAACGTGCCTTCGATGAGGTCTTGGACCCGGCTGGTGGCGTTCGGATTCCGCAGCAGGCTCTTGGGGGTCATGACCACCAGCGGCTTGCGGAAGTTTCGTTTGATCTGCTGACGGAGCAGATGGAAATGCTGGGCGGGCGTGGTGGGATACGCCACCTGCATGTTGTTCCGCGCGCAGAGGGTGAGGAAGCGTTCCAGACGCGCGGAGGAGTGTTCCGGTCCCTGGCCTTCGTAGCCGTGCGGCAGAAACAGAACCAGGCCCGACCACCGCTGCCATTTCGCCTCGGCCGAAGCGATGAACTGATCGATGATCACCTGCGCGCCGTTGGCGAAATCGCCGAACTGCGCTTCCCAGATGATCAGCATGTGCGGATCGCCCAGCGAGTAGCCGTACTCGAATCCGACGCACGCGCTTTCGGTCAGCGGGCTGTTGTGCACGCAGAACTGGCCCTGATCTTCGTCGATGTGATTGAGCGCGATGTAACCATCATTGGTCTCGGTGTCGAACAGCACCGCGTGCCGGTGACTGAACGTCCCGCGTTCGCAGTCCTGCCCGGTGAGCCGGATCGGATGACCTTCCTTCAGCAGCGTGCCGTAGGCGAGGATTTCGCCCATCCCCCAGTCGAGCGGATCGTCGTTCTCGATGGCGTTCTTGCGGTAGTCGAGCAGCTTGCCGAGCTTCTTGTGGGCGTTGAAACCATCGGGAACGCGGCCGAGGGCCCCGGCAACTTTGACCAGATCGTCCTTGGACACGCCGGTCGGCGCGAGATCATCGGTGTATTCGGCGGAGAGGTTCTCCCAGCCCGACTGAAACGCGCGGACCTGCGGATTGACCGGCTGCTCCTTCGTGCGCGTCTGCGATTCGTCCAGTTTCTTCTTGAGGTCCTTGTAGAGCTGATCCGCTTCCTTCTGGGTGATGTGTTCTTCGTCGATGAGCTGTTTGACGTACTGCTTCATCACCGGTTCGTGCTTCCGGATGAGCTCGTACATGACCGGCTGGGTGAACGTCGGCTCATCGCCTTCGTTGTGACCGAACTTGCGGAAGCACCACATGTCGATGACGACGTCACGCTTGAAAAGCTGCCGGTATTCAAGGGCAAGCTGGGCGACCCAGACGCACGCTTCGGGGTCGTCCCCGTTCACGTGGAAGATCGGCGCGTCGATCATCTTGGCGATGTCGGTGCAGTACTTGCCGCTGAAGAGATCGTCGTGGTTGGTGGTGAAGCCGATCTGGTTATTGATGACGATGTGAATCGTGCCGCCGACGTCGTATCCGTTCAGCCGCGCCATGTTGAAGCATTCGGCGACAATCCCCTGGCCGGGGAAGGCGGCATCGCCGTGCATGAGAATCGGCACGACCTTCTTGCGTTCCGTGTCCCGGCCGATGCGCTGTTTGGCACGGGCGCGGCCGAGCACGACGGAGTTGACGAACTCCAGGTGCGAGGGATTGGGCGAAAGGGTCAGCCGGATCGGCTTGCCCTCGCTGGTGGTGTGATCGCTCGAATAACCGCGGTGGTATTTCACGTCCCCGCCGCCTTCAACGAAATCCTCCGTCCACGCCTCTTCAAACTCGGTGAAGATCTGGTCGTAGGTCTTGTTCATGATGCTGGCGAGGACGTTCAGCCGGCCGCGGTGCGCCATGCCGAGCGTGTATTCGACCACACCGTGGTGCGGGCCGCGCTCGATGATCTCGTTGAGCAGGGGGACGAGCGACTCCCCGCCGTCGAGTCCGAAGCGCTTCTTGCCGCGGTAGCGCGTGTTGAGAAAGTTTTCGAACGCATCGGCTTCGATGAGATCGCTGAGGATGCGCATCTTGTGCGCCTTGGGCAGATCCGGCCGATTCCGCGTCGGTTCCATCATGCCCTGCAGCCAGCGCCGCTTCTCGCGGTCCTGGATGTGCATGTACTCCACGCCGATGTGGCGGCAGTAGGTGTCCTCCAGCAACCGGACGATTTCGCGCAGCGCGGCGGACTGTCCCAACGGCAGGACGCCCGGATCGTACATCCGGTCCAGATCACCCTCGCCGAGGTCGAACGACTTCAGTTCGAGGTTTTCCGGGAACGGCCGCTTCGTGCCGAGCGGGTCGAGGTCGGCCGCGAAGTGGCCGATGTCACGATAATGGTAGATGAGCGAGTCAACGCGGCCCTGGCCGGAGTGGGCGACCTGAACCTGACCGGCGGCGGGAGCGGCCTCACCCTCTTCGGTCGGAACCCGGTAGCCGAGATCGAAGCCGCGGAAGAACTGCTGCCAGTCCCGATCGACCGATTCGGGATCGGCGGACCACCGCCGGTAAAGCTCATCGACGTATTCGCTGTTCCACCCGTTGACCGAAAGATCCGTCTGCGGGCCGGGATGATCGGCGTTACTCATTGATATACCTGTGCTTGCGGTCGTTTCTTTGGTTCGGTGTCCGGGCGCGGTCAGATCGGCCCGAGCGATACCCGGCCCGTGCGTATCGGCCCCGACCGTGAAAGCCCACCATTCTAGCTTCCCCGGCCGAAAAGTTTATCGGCGGAGTCGAGAAAGCAATGAATCGGGAGTTGGGAGAAAGGCAAGGGAAGCGACGGAGCGACGGAGGGGCGAAGGGGTGCCGGCCCGGAGGATTCCCGCGTCGCGGCCGGCGGCGAGCAGCTTCTGCAGGGGAGCCGGGCCCGGCGCGATCAGCTCAATCTGCTGCCGGTGCTTGCCGGCGATGCGGGCGATCGGACACGGCGCCGGACCGCGCATCCGTATGTTCGGCTCCATGAACGACCGCAGGGCGTCCGCTGTCCGCCTCGCATCACCGGTCAGCTTCACGTGAATCGGGAGTTGGGAGAAAGGGAAGGGAAGCGACGAAGCGACGGAGCGACGGAGGGGCGAAGGGGTGGAGGCACGTGGGACGAAAGCGGTCAGTGACGGCCGCTGGGCCATCTCGCCCTTCGTCGCTTCGTCGCTCCGTCCCTGCGTCGCTCCATTTCCTCGCCTCACATCAACGCA
>SKZB01000439.1 GCA_007127615.1 Phycisphaerales bacterium
AGGTGCCGATGGTGAAGCCGAAATCCTCCGCGACGCGGATCAGCATGAGAATCTCATCCTGGCGGTAGCTGTGACAATGCACGAGCATGTCGCCGTTGAGAATGTCCACGAGCGCATCGAGCTCGAGATCTCGGCGCGGCGGCATCGTGCGCCGGCGTTCCGCTTCCGGCAGGTTGCGGTACCGCTCCCAGCGGGCCGCGTACTGCTGCGCGGCGGTGAACGCATCGCGGTAGACCGCTTCCACGCCCATGCGCGTGTTGGGGTACCGGCCCTGGTTGCGCACGACGTTTTCACCCAGTGCGAACTTGATGCCGAGCCTGGCATCGTGCAGATGCATGTCGCGCGCCGAGCCGCCCCACTTGAGTTTGACGACCGAGTGCTGCCCGCCGATCGGATTGGCCGAGCCGTGCAACTGGCTCGCGCCGGTCAGGCCGCCGGCGAGTTGGCGGTACCAGTTCACATCGTCGGGATTGATCACGTCGCTGATGCGCGTCTCGGCGGTGTTGATCTGCGTCCACTCGTTCACCCCGCCCGTAATGCCGGTATGCGAGTGACAATCGAGCAGTCCGGGCGTGATGTGTTTGCCTTCCGCATTGATCGTGTGTTCAGCATTTATCCGCGGCGGGGTGCCCGACCCGATTCCGCGGATCACGCCGTCCCGCACATGCATCCAGCCGTTCTCGAGAATGCCGTCGGGACCGGCGGTCCAGATCGTCGCGCTGTGCACGAGAACGTTCTGCGGCTCAAGCGGCTCCATCAAACCGTACGCGCCGAGCGGGACGGGGTATTCCTCCGGCGGCATCTCGACGACCTTCGCGTCCCGCTCCGCATCCGCGCCGTGGCGTGCGCCGCCGCGCCGGGTGCCGGTGGATGAGCCTTCAAAACCGTCGCCGACGAACGTGTCTTCATACGCATCGTCGCGCACCACCGCATCGACGCGCACCCGTCCCATCGGCGTGTCGATCTCGTACCGGAGATCGCCCGACTCCGCGTTGAACCGAATGTTCGACAGCGGCGCAATGAAGTCCATGATCACCGACGTGCCGTGGTACCGGCCGTCCGCGTCGCGATCGAAACTCAGCGTGCCCACGACCGGGTCGGCGAAGCCCGACATCTCCGAGGTGATGATCCACTCGCCCGCCAATGGATCGTCGGGCGTTTCGTCCGCGTCCGCATCCTCGACGTCGCCTTTGCCTTCCGCGGCGCCTTCCTCCTCCGGTGCCTCGGCGTCTTCTTCCTCGGCAGGTTCTTCGTCTGGCTCATCCATCTCAATCCGAAAGCCGAACGTTGTCCCGTCCGGCAGCACGCCGTGGCCCGCGAGATGATCCTCGTGAACGATCCCGCCGAAGCGGACGTATCCGGTCAACTCGAACGGCCGGCCGTCGATGATGAAGGAGACCTGATCGCGCTGTACCGTGACCTGCTGCGCCCGGAGCGCATCTTCCTTGCCTTCCGGCGTGAGGGAGATTCGCGCGCGGTTCGTGTCGATCTCGACCGCGAACGTTTTTCCAGGCGTGGTGCGCATCGTTCCCTTGCCGGCCATTTCGATCTTCGGATCAGAGGAGACCTCATGCCGCCGGCCGTTGATCCACGTGGCGCGGATTTTGGCGTTCTCATCGAACAATTCACCCTTCACCACGACCAGATTCGCGAGCTTGCCCGCTTCGATCGTACCCATCACCCGGTCGAGTTCGAGCAGTGCCGCGGGCTTGGTGGTCAGGGCGGCGAGCGCATCGTCGGGGTCGAGACCGACCGCGATGGCGGTGCGCAGCGCGGCGTAGAACGTATTCTTCCGCCGCAGGCGGTGCGTCGTGAGGGCGATCTCCACCTCGGCGTCGATCAGGCGCCGCGGGTTCGTCGGCGCCTGCTCCCAGCTCATCAGTTCGCGCAGCGAGGTCGATTCCGCCTGTTCGAGGGTGTTCACGCTCGGCCGCTCGGGATACTGAACCGGCACGATGATCGGCCGGCCGAGCGCAACGATCTCATCCAGCCGACGGAACTCCATGCCGCTGCCGAGCAGGATCATGTCCAGATTGAATTCTTCCGCGACCCGCGCCGCGCGCAGGGCATTCTGTTCATCGCTGGTGTCGAACATGATCCGCTGCCGGCCTTCGATGACGGAGGCGAGCGCTTCCAGCGCCTCGGAGCGCGCGGGTGGTTCGTGGCCGGTCGGATCGCGGTGGTAGACCGCGCGGCGGTCGCGGTGCCACTGCGCATCCAGGAGCGTTTGGCGCAGCAGCGCGATCGCGCCCATCAAAGCGCCGGGGTAGGTCGCGCTGGTCCACCGTCCGCCGTAATCGAATCCGCCCGCCAGATGCGCGTGATCGCGGTACGTTCGCAGGTGATCTTCATCCTCGGTGAGGGCGATCACCGCACCCGTCCCGCGCAGGATCCCTGAGTCGGGGTAGACCGCGGCGGCGGTGAAGCCGAGATCGCGCAGGGATTTTCGCGCCGCGGCGTTCGGCATCGGTTGGTCGTTCATGCGGATCTCGGGATGAATCCGCTCGTTCCAGTGCCGTCCGGCGGAGTTCGGCCGCGGGCCGGGGCCGATCAGCAGCGCCGGTTCGATTAGACCGGGATAGATGGTCAGCCCTTCGCCCGACCAGACGCGGTAGCCCGCCGGGACCTCGAGCCCCGCGCCGACCGACTCGATCACGCCATCGCGAATGATGATGACGGCGTCTTCGATCGTTTCGCCCGGACGGGGGATGACCGTCGCGCCGACGATGGCGTGCCGCCGGAGATCCGCCGGGCGCATGCCGTCCACGGGTGGCGACTGGGCCAGCGCGGCCAGCGGAACGAGGAACAGGATGCCGAGCAGGAGAAACGGTCCGAACGATCGGGCGGTTCGGATCGTCCTGCCCGCCGGACGCGGGCCGTGACAGTTTGAGCGCATGGAGACAACTCCGAGAGAAGGGAACGGGTCGCGGCAGTGCGACCCGGCCGATTCTACCGGTTGGCCGGTATCGAGTTGATCGGGACCAAACTCGCCGGGCTGCGCCCGGGACGTCCGTATATCCGAAAGACCGCGGCCACCGGGGCCATCCTGATGAGCCCGCCCCCGCCCCCTCCCCGTCCCGCCCCGCCGGTGCCGTTCGCTTCGATCTACTTCGCCCGGAACCGGCCGGCCACCCTGATATGCTTCCTCCACAGGTTGTC
>SKZB01000351.1 GCA_007127615.1 Phycisphaerales bacterium
CACGCCGCCCGGTGCGTGTCACCGCTCGATCAGGATGACGAAAGCGGCCGCGACGAAGCGTGAATCCGGCGGCCGTCCGCCCGGTCAATCCGGTGTCGCGCCGGCCCGCTCCTTCGCCGCACCGGCGAGCACTTCGCGCAGTTCACGCACGACTTCGCCGGGCTGCGGACTTTCGCAGACACATCCGCTGACGGCGATGCCCCTGACGCCGGCATCAAGGAGCGCGGGCACGTTCTCCGGCGTGATGCCGCCGATCGCGAGGTGCGGCACTTGCGGAAAATGTTCGAGAAACGCGCGGAGGTAGGCCGCCCCGGCGGGTCTCCGGTCCGGTTTGATGGCGGTGGGAAACATCGCGCCGACGCCGCAATAATCCGCACCGGCGTCGATCGCAGCGCGTGCTTCGGCGAGATCATGCGTGCTCGCCCCGATCAGCAGCGTGCGACCGGCGAGGCGCCGGGCTTCGGCGATCGGCAGATCACCGGTGCCGAGATGAACACCGTCCGCGTCGGCGGCCATCGCAATGTCCGTCCGGTCATTCACGATCACGCTCACGCCGCGCGGCCGGGCCAGGGCGATGACCTCGCGGACCCGTTCCAGCAGCGACCGCGCATCCATCTCGGGCTCCCGCACCTGCAGGCACGTCGCCCCGCCTTCGAGGCAGGCGGTGACCACCTCGCGCCACGACCGGACGCAGTGTGACCCGGTCAGCAGTACGCAGAGCGGCCATTGCGGCGCGCGACCGGTACCGAGCCGGGTCTGCAACCGCCGATCGAGTTCGTACGCGGCGTAACGCAGCCGTTCGACTCCGGTTGCCAGCTCGACATCGAATAACTTGGCCAGTTCCTCAAGGACGCGGAGCGCTTCGGTTAACCGCTTTCCCGCCGCCATCGCCAGATCCGCCAGGTTCGCTCGCTGCATCTCCCTCTTCGTCGAAATCGAGGTTCCGACGTCGCCCGGCGTATTGCGGCTCGCGGTCAGTGAGCCGGGAGGAAACTGATCGAGCCGGTCGCGCAGGTGGTGCCGCAGGGTCTTCAGATCACGGCTGAGCGATTCGTCGTCGAGGGCAAACCGCGCCAGATCCTCCATCACCCGCAGCGCTTCTCCGGCGCGATTGGCGTTGGCGTCAATGATTCGGGCGTGGCGAGGCATGAGCTCATGGTAGGAAACTCACGCGGGGCCGGGCCGGACCGGCAGCGATCGACTTCGCATCCGACCCGCCCGGTCAAGCGCCGCGAAGACCAGGTTCACCAGCAGCACGCTGGCAATGGCGAAGAAGAGGGTCCCGCCCGTGACGTTCTCATTGAAGCACGTCCAGACGAACTGACCGATACAGAGCACCGAGACGAAGATCAGCGTGGTCGCGCGGGGGATCAGGTAGACCATGAATGCCCCGAGAGGTGCACCGATCGCAACGACCGGGGCGGCGGCGAGCCAGTTCCGGTAGACCGCCGGATCGATGGCGTACGGCTCCGGGCCGGCCGCGGCGAGGATGGCGCTGGCGCCGAGTCCCACGAGGGAGGTGTAGGCCATCAGGACGATGGAGGTGGGAATGGCGATTCGGATATCCGCGCGCACCAACAGAACGAGAAGGATGTAAACGAGCAGGTCGATTCCGACGCCGGTAATCGCAGCCACGAGCATCCCGCCCCCCGTGCCAAGGGCGAGCCCCAGCGTGCGATCGAAGCGCGCGGTGCCGGGGATGTAGCCGTACAGGGCAACGATCTCGCGCACCTTGATCAGATGCATCAGTCCGAAGCTGGCCCAGAGCACGGCGAAGGTGAGCTTGACGGTGAGGTCATCGACACGCGGAGCGATGAAGATCAGGCCCAGCGGTGTGCCGATCGTCGAACCCAGCATCGCCCAGGCAAGGACGCGCCAGGCGATCGGCCGACCCACGGCGAAGATGAAAATGCTGGCCGACACCATGCCGACCGATTGCACGGCGAAGCTGAAATGCCGTCCGATGGTGGCCGGTTCATCGAAGAGGAGCACAAGGATCGGAAAGCCGATCGTTCCGCCGCCCATGGGGGTCGAACCGGCCACGTACGATCCCAATGCCATCGCCAGCGCGATGCCCCAGTGATCGGCGAGGGTGACCCAGTGGTTCCCGAAGACGACCAGAGCGAACCACCCCGCGTAGAACGCCGTCAGCCACGCCACGAACCACCGAAGCCGCAACCAGCGGGCCCGGGCGACCGCGCGCCGGTCAATCGGGCGATCGGGCGACGCAGACGAACCGGCCGTTTCGATTTCACTCAGGCCAGATTCCACTTGATATCGCACTTCGCGCCCTGGTGTTCGAGAACTTCACGGGTTTTGCTGTGCGATCGAATGTAACGGGAATCCTCGTTGCTGACGCGCAGCATGGGCTTGCGTTTATTGAGACTTCTCTGCACCCAGTGTTCGTGAATCATGATATCGAGGGCCTGAACGCAGAATGACAGTTGGAGATCAAGGGTGGGAGCGGTGATGTCCGGAGTCCTCTGACGGAGAAACTTGCGCAGCGCCGGAACGATTTCCGCAATTTCGGAGGATTGCTGCAGGGCTTCAACCATCAAACCGTAGTAACCCGCAAGGGGCAGTCGCCGTTCGCCGCGCTCGTAGCAGTCGATCAGTTGGATACGTCCCTCTTCGAGAACGCCGATTTTGCCCCTCGTGGCACCCTTGAGATTGAGCTTGAAGATGTTGTAGCCACTGCTGAGGTACTCGCTTCCGCCACGCCCCTTGGGGTCAAAGAGGTTCAGCAACTGACGCGTCGTGGAGACGTCAAAGGAGCCGAGCGTCGGCAAACCGACCTGCTCCGTCGTGAAGCCGCCCTGGCTCAACCACCGCCACGCCTGCGATGGGGACAGCTTGATGCCCGAATCCTGCGCGATACGTTGACAGTGCGCCTGCAGATCGGTGAAACAACCGTTGGCGGAGTACCAGAACTTCGCAAACCGGATGTGCTGCTCGATGTTGCGTCGGTTGCGGTCGTTGTACCGGGTGCGTAGCCAGTCGGCATCGATTTCGCCCCGATCCAGTTCGAGGATGGTGTAGGCCACCTCCCGCGCCGACGAATGCGCCAATGACATGCCGGCCGCGAGAATCGGATCGGCGAATCCGGCCGCTTCGCCGGCAATGAACCAGTTTTTGCCG
>SKZB01000411.1 GCA_007127615.1 Phycisphaerales bacterium
ATTGGATTCGACTTCACCGGCATGAGCGTAATATCCGCCGGCGTAGAGCGCCGGTCCGGTGCCATCATCGAAGACGAGCATGTCCATGGGCTTGCTGCTCAGTTGGCGTTCCGGACGAAAGGTCGTCGCCCACTCGTCACCGGTCAGGAGCGCAATACTGTTGGCGGTGAGTTCGCCGGCGGCTTTGAAGTTTCCCCCGGCGACCAGCGCGTTGCCGAAGTCATTGACAGAAAGAGAATCGATCGTGAATACGCTTCCCTCCGCCACCCCTTGATCGGGAAGAGCCGACCACGCCTCGCCATCCCAGCTCGCCAGCCGCCCGACCGGAAGATGATCGATCTCATCGAAATCGCCGCCGACCTGCAGCACGGTCTGCGCCCCATCACTCGATGCGTGCAGCGCGTTGACCGCACTTCCGGATGTGACCCCGTCACCCAGCGCGCTCCAGGCCCCGCCGTCCCATTGCGCGATGCGCGATGTTGGCTGTCCCCCCGCGCTCGTAAACGCCCCGCCCGCCACGAGAACGGGTTCTTCATTCCCGCGCGGATCGAACATCTCCAGCGCATTGACGACATCGTCCGTTCCGCCGTCGAGATCGGACCAGACCATCCCGTCCCAGCGCGCCAGGTTGCCGGCCGGTGAGCCGCCGGCAGAATCAAAGTGACCCGCGGCATAGACGACCGATCCGCCGGACGGCTCACTCTCACCTTGCACGATCGCATGGATGAACGCGGAACCGCTTTGCAGATCGACGCCATCGCCCAGTGCATGCCACTGGGTACCGTCCCAGCGCGCGATGCGATTCGCGTTGACCGGCGATTCAGACGCCGGTGCGGCCGCCGTGAACGCACCGCCGACGTAAAGGGACGCACCGTTTTCCGATCCATCTTCGATGATGGCGAGCGATCCGACGGTGTCATCGACGCCTCCGCCCACGGAAGACCAGCTCCGGCCATCCCACCGCGCGATCCCCCGGGTTCCGTCAACCGCCGCCACGCTCGCGAACTGGCCGCCGATGTACAGCGCCTCACCGGTCCCGTCGTCGAACACCACCAGCGACCGCACACTTCGACCATCCGCGGTGGGCTCCAGCACTTCGCCCAGGGGTTCCCAGATTTCGCCGGTCCACCGGGCCAGATGCGTGGTGAACGGCCCGACATCCTGGTCAAAGCCGGCGTAAAGTTGCGGGCCGTCGCCCAGGCCGTCATCGAAAACCGCCACCGCGCGGAGCCGCGGCGGCGGCGGGGACGAAAACTCAACGGGCACACCTTCAGAACCGCGGAATTTCGGTATCCACGCCGGCTCACATTCACCATCGGCCGCAGTTTCAATGCTCAGCGGTTTCTCTACCGCTGCCCGCTCATCGGCGGATGAGACCTGCGTTCCGATCTTTATCCCGGTGTCCGTTCCCGCACCCGTTAGACTGAGCGATGCCATCAATATCGCGATCGTGCCGGCGCAGCGAAAGCATCGCCCCGTACCCTGGTTCAACGTCAACATTGTCAAGTTCTCCTTCGGAATGACCTGAGCCGGTGTGGGGGAGGAGGCGTTCGACCGGACACGTAAATGGGCGCGACGTGACACAAGCCGATTGGCTCAAGCTACACCCATTATCCGCATCATTGCCGCTGATGCAAAAGAAAAAAACCAGAAAGGTCAAGGTCATCCGGAAATCATGTACAGATTCGCGCCGCGGCTCGCTTTGGGGATGGGCTTCGCCACCAGCCTCTTTCTCGCCCGGGCGCCGGATGTCGACCGGTACGGCGCCGCTCAAGAGACATGAAACTTTGATCGCGGTGCTTCGGCGACGCGGCTTCACCGCGGTGAAGCGCACGGTTCTCACCGAACCCACGGCCGGCTTCAGAAGAGTAAGATTTCGTGTGGCCACTTCTGGCATTCCCCATTGGCCCGCACGCCTCCCCACCGGGACGCCTTCCGATTTCGCCCATCCATGCCGACCTCACTCGACCATCTTCCCGAGAAGAAGCAACAGGAACTTCGCCGGCTGGTCGGTCTCATCCTTGAGTCGACCCGCAAAGCCCGCGCGACCCGCAAGCCCGTCCGGCTCGGCGCGTTTTCCGCCAACGCCTCCGATCTCAAGGATCCTCAGCTCATCATCCTCTTCGGCTCACACGCCCGCGGCGACTGGGTCGATGACAAGTACGTCGAAGACGGGATCACCTACACCTACCGCTCCGACTTCGACATCCTCATCATCACGCCGACCGCCGAACTCGCCCGGCACCTCGGCGTCTGGAACGATGTCGTCACCCGCGCCGATACTCCGCTCGAGGGCTCCGGTGATGTGCGCCGCGACTACTGCTGGGAGATCGGTGAAGGCCCCACGCCGGTCACGATCATCGATCATCCGCTTTCTTACGTAAACCAGAAGATCCGCGAGCACCACTACTTCTTCTGCGACGTTCTGCGCGAGGGGATCGTCCTGCACTCTGCCGGCGATTACAAACTCGCCGAGCCGCCGGAACTTGATCCCGAGCAGCGCCGGCAGTTTGCCCAGGAGGCGTACGACAAGTGGGTCGAACTGGGCGACAATTTCTTCGATGACTACGAAGCGAACATGGGTCGTAAGCGATATAAGCAAGCCGCCTTCATGCTCCACCAGGCCGTCGAACACCTCTACGGCGCCATCCTTCTCGTCTTCGACGGCTACAAGCCGAAGACGCACAAGATTCAGGAACTCGACCGCCGCGCCGCCGCGGCCGACACCGAGTTCCTCTACGTCTTTCCCAAGCAGACCGACGAGGAGAAACGCCGCTTCAAACTGCTTTGTGACCCCTACGTCGATGCCCGCTACGACAGCTCATACACCATCACCCGCGAAGACCTTCTCTACCTCGCCGAGCGCGCCCAGCACCTGCGCCTGCTGACCGAGCATGCGTGCCAGCGCAAGATCAGGAGCTTTGTCGAGTTGTCGTGAGGGCGATGGGAGGGGTGGAGGCACGGAGGCACAGAGGCACGAAGGCAATGAGAGACAAAGCGACGAAGCGACGGAGGGACGGAGGGTTGGCGGGGCGGAGGGATGGCGAAGCATATGGTGACGCGCCGGACGTTCAACCGGACCTCATGCCGCCGGGCGTTCGCTGACAGGCCGGGTGCCGCGGTCGGAACGGA
>SKZB01000319.1 GCA_007127615.1 Phycisphaerales bacterium
CGCCAACGGGTTCACCCGGTCGGTCCCCGCCACGGCAAACTCGACGGAGGACGCCAGTCGTCCCGACACGCCCGGCATGAGTCGCTCAAGACGCAGGGCGATCTGGGTCAGGGTCGGGGCGAACTTCCGCGCCACCAGCAGATACCGCCAGATCGCGATCACCAGGGCCGCCAGGGCTCCCACGAGCAGGGCAAACCGCATAGCGCCGGGCAAACGCAGGGCAAAATCAAAGGCGATCAGCGCGAGCACCGCCCCGACGGTCCACGCCAGGACGACCGAAACGCGCTGCACCCAGAGGTAAAGGCGGCTGCGGCTCCGCAGGCCTTCGAGTTCCGCAATGATCTCACGCATGCCGGAGCTCCATCATCCATCAGTGACGACGAGTCCGCCGATCGTCAGTTCCGATTCAGACGTTCTCGTCCAGGGGCTTCCACGCGACACTCCGTTCCGTTCGTCGATCCTCAAATCAGCCGCAAGACCTTTCTTCCGATCCACTCCGCCGTAATCAGCGCCAGGAAGAGCGCGAAAAAGGGCCAGGTATCCCAGATCCGCTCGGTCAACGGGTTCATCGTCGTCACCGCGCGGTTCGGCAACAATTCGTTCAGTTCGCTCAGTTCATCCGGTTCAAGCAGACGGCCGCCGGTCGCCTCTGACAACGCTGCCAGAAGGGCGTGATCCGTTTCGGGATGACGCAGTTCGTCTTCCGGCGCAAAGATTTCGAGCTCAGCTTCGAGGTTGAGCCCGTCCAGCGCCGGATCGACCAACTGCACCGTGTACGAGCCGGGCCGATCGGTCAGATGCGTGGTGGAGAACCGGACCTCGGTGCCGTCTCCTCGCATCAGTTCGAGTTCCGCGACGGCATCGCCCTCTTCATTCACCAGTTCTGCCGTCACGCTGCGGTCGACCCGATCGGCGAGCTGCGCATCAATCAGACGCAGGTCAACGCGAACCGGCTGACCGGCCTGCACCCGGCGCGGCGTCACATCAAGTGCCGCGCTCTCACCCGCTGCGGTCAGCGTCTCCCGGCCGAGCATGCGCATGAGCTGAACCCAGAACTGCTCGGGCAGCAACTCCCCCCGACCGAAGCGCCAGCGCCAGATCTCGTCCGTCGCCACGTACACGCTCGATCCCGCCCCGAAACGCATCATCACGACCAGCGGCAGGTTGCTCTCACTGATCGGCGAAGCCGTCTCGGCCAGCACTTCCGCCGCGGGTTTGAGCTGCGCAGGATCAATGCGTTGCGCCCAGCGCAATTGCGACCAGCCGTACTCCGGATCGGACAATTCGCGCGGCCAGCCGACTTCACCCGGCGTGGTCAGCTGCAAAACGCCCGATCGATCGGCGCGCTCGGTGGCGATCATGTTGACCGGACGCGCGATCGGTGAAAGATCAAGGGATCCGCGCATCGGCAACAGATCCGCCAGAACCGTGCCGGCATACGTGGAGGGGGTGGAGCGCTCGCCCCCGATCCACAACAGTCCCGCGCCGCGCTCCGCCACATGGTCACGGATCATGTCCAGTTGCGGGGCGGTGAAGTACCCGCCCGGCACATCGCCGATCACGATCACATCGAAGTCCGCGAACTCTTCCGGTGAGCGCGGCAGGCGCGTGATCGGGGTATCACCTTCCTGGGCGAACTCACGGTCCGCCGACAGCAGCAGAATCGAACTGTCGATCGATTCCTCGCGCACCAGCAGGTTCTTCAGGAATCGCTGCTCCCACCGGGGGTAACCGTCAACGTACAGCACGCGCAGCGGTCGGTCGATGAGATTGATACCGAAAGCCCGTTCCGTGTTCTCCGGCACGAGCGTGGGTTCATCGGTTTCCACGACGACCCGCCAACTCGTTTCGCCGGCGAGATCGGGCGAAGCGTTGAGCGTCACCTGATCCAGCTCGTCACCGGGCATGAGCTCTTCCTGAGCCAGTTCCTCGCCGGACAGTTCATCGATCAATCGCACCGTCGCGCTCAGTTGGGCCGCGGGGCCGTCGCGGTCGAGCCGTACGATCACCGGCACCGTGTCGCCGACATACGCCCGTCGGGGTGCGTCGATACGGCGGATCGCCACTTCGGCAAGCAGTTCGGGCGATCCCAGACCGACGGTATAGACCGGGATCGCATCGGCCTGCAGCCGGCGCAGCACCGAACGCTGCGGCGGATCGGTCGTGCGCCCATCCGAGAACAGCACCACGCCGCTGATCGGCCGGGCCGCCGCCCGCTGCAGGGCCTGATCGAGCGCGGCATTGATTTGGGTGCGCGGCCCGTCCGGTCGACCGAGATCGACCGGGATCGCGGCGTCCTGATCATCGACCTCGTCGAGCGCGAACGCCCCCTGGTGAAGGCCGAGCCAGACCACTTCGCGCTGCGTCGCCATGGCGTTCCAGATCTCACCGTGCTTCGCCAGAATCTCTCGCAATTGCGCATCGCGCGACTGCCGGGCGCGGGGGTCGTTGCCGATCGGCACATCCGCAATCTGCATCGATGCGCTCCGGTCAGCGAGGATGAGCACCCAATCCGGCTCGGTCGATTCGCGCGGCACCTGCAGCATCGGCCCGCTGAGCAGAACCAGCGCAAGCAGAATGATCGCGAACCGCGTGGCGGCGAGGATGCCGCGCCCGGCCCGATGGCCGCTGAGCCGGCTGTACGACCAGATCGCAAAGAGCCCGCCGCCGATGATGAACAGCGTCCATATCCACGGCGCGAACGGGCGTTCCCAGACGAGCTGGATGATCTCGGCATCCTCGGGAATGACCTGCAGGTCGAAAAGCTGGCGGAGGAAGTCCATCATGATCGGGCACCCCCTCCCGCCATGGCCGGGCCCGCCGCCGCAACATCTGCGCGGTCATCACCGGCAGCCCCGGAGTCACGCAAGGTCGGCTTCAGACCGTGACGGCCGGTGCCGGAGAGACCGGTCGCCCGCTCAGTCCGCCGCATGGCATGGCTGAATTGCCGCGCAAGAATCGTTTCGAGGATGATCAGCAGGACCAGTGCGAGCAGCAGCCACAGCGCCAGTGGCGACGCGCCGGAGGTCGCGCGAAGTGCCGCGGCCGGATCTTCCGGATCCAGCCACGACCAGGCGCCACTGGTTTCCAGCCAGGCGCGAACCGCAGATCGCGCATGCGGATCGGTGCGA
>SKZB01000364.1 GCA_007127615.1 Phycisphaerales bacterium
ACCGTCAGACAGTCGCTCGATCTCGTCGCGACCCTTCTCGCAGAGTCTGATGAGGCAACCGCGGACATGGTCGCCTGGCATCAGATCAGACGCGAACACATGCAGCGCCTCCGGCAAAAGCTTGCCGACAAGTTCAAGCCGGCGACGGCGAACAAGATCCTGTCGTGCGTCCGGAGCGTGGTGCGCGGGTGCTGGAAGGCCAATCTCATCAGCAGGGCAACATGCCGGACGGTGGTGGAGATTCCCAACGTCAGTCCGAACCGAGCCGAGGAGCTCCGTGTCGTCAGTGGCGAACAGATCGAAGCGCTCTTCGCCGCGGCCATGAACTCGACGGGTCAACGAGCCAACGGTGGCGACGGTGGGCCATCCCCCTCCCCCGGATGTCTCCGTGATGCAGCCTTGCTCGCGACCCTGCTCGGAATTGGACTTCGACGCACCGAAGCCGTCGAACTCCAGCTCGATGATCTGCGGATTGAGCCTCATGGCGGAACCACAATTCGTGTCTTTGATTCTGGATGCAAGTGCGACCGCATCATTCGTCCCAGCGACTACGTCGTCCAGCTGATTCGCGATTGGATTGCCATCCGCGGGGTCAAAAAGGGGCCGCTGTTCCTGCCGGTGAACAAGAGTGGCGAGATCATCCATCGCCATCTGACCGACCAGGCGGTCTACGACATCATCCGCCGACTCGCCGTTCGCGCGAAGCTGCCGCACATCACCACGAGGGATTTGCGCCGAACGTACGTGGCCGGCCTGATCGCCTCCGGTCGACCCATGGAAACGGTTCAACAGCTCGCCGGCTACGCGAGCTGGCTCACGGGAAGTCTGTACTACCGGCTCACGGAAGTGGCCGCCTCCGACCGTTCGGAGTCGTTCGCAAAGTTTCTGCCGAAGCGGCCGCAATCGGCGGAAGCCAGTCAACAGAAGGAGTACGGGAGATGAGTCGCCAGTCCAATGCACCCGCCCTGACCGTCGCCGATGACCGCACCATCGTCACGCTCATTCACTCCGCGAGCCGCCGGGTGATCTTCATGGCACCGGGAGTCAGCAAACCGGTCGGCCGGGCGCTGGCCCGTCAATGGAGGTTGCTCGGGGCAGAGAGAGTCAACGTCATCGTCGATGTCGATGCGGAGATCTGCCGGCTCGGCTACGGCGAGATCGAAGCGCTGAAAGAGCTCGAAGAGGAAGCCGGCAGGCTCGGCGCCATGGTTCTCTCCCAGCCGGGTCTTCGTATCGGTCTGGTCATCGCGGATGACCAGACGCTGATCTATTCGCCGACGCCGCTGCTGATCGAAGCCGCACCCGAGAAGAGCCGCGACAAGGTGAAGCCCAACGCCGTCCACATCGGATTGCCTCCTGCCGACCTTGAACGAGATCTTGGCGGTGGGCCGGAGGGGCTGGCGGAGCGGGCGATCGGCCTGGACAAGGCGGATCGCGCGAGCATCAACGAGTCGAGTGAGGACCTCAAGCGGAATCCGCCCCAGCAGTTCGACATCTCACGCAAGGTGCGGGTGTTCAACACCCAGTTCGAGTTTGTTGAGCTGTCGATCACCAACGCAGCCATCGAGCGAAGGGTCCTCACCCTGCCCAACGACCTTCTGGGAATCGACCGCGGGAATCCGCTCAACGGGGCGTTCCGCGCGAAGCTGCAGTTGATCGATCCCGACAGCTCAGTCTCCGGCAGGCGGCTGAACGATCTGAAGACCAGAATCATCCGCGAATACTGCACACACATTCCCGGATACGGCCTTGTAGTCCTCCGCGGCGACAAGGGCGACCTGGTTGAAGCCGTTCTCGACTTGCGGAAGGCCGCGGCCGGCTTTGAAAGGCACGTCCGGGAGCGACTGCGCGAGGAACTTGATCAGAGGGTGGAGTCTCTCGTGGAGACGTTGCTGCCGCTCTTTCTGACCAACCCGCCGGAAGCGCTGTACGAGCGACTGTCGCACCAGGATCCGCGCGAACTGCTGAAGGAGACCGTTCAGAAGGCCATTGATCGTATGAAGTCCTCGGTCCGGCCCATCAGCGTTCACCTCGTCTTCAAGGCGGTGACCTACGAACTGCTGAACGATCCACAGTTCATCGCTGGGATGCGGGAGCGTCTACCGGCGCTGAAAGTTCTCCACGAAGAGTTCTACGTCGCGGCGGGGAAGCCCTCGTCTGCCGACGACCATGACCATGGGGTGGCGGCATGAATCACGTCGCGAATCCTCTGATTCAACCCATGTCCGAGGGGCCGGCGTCGCCTGTCTCCGTGGGCATGACTGGTGCCGGCCGTTGCCCGAAAGCGTCCGGTACTCACTATTCAGCGGGAGTGTTTCCCGTGCCCCGATCGGACATCGGCGCGTCGGTCAAGGACGAGTAACAGAAAGGTAGGTGATACATGGCCCAACAAGGTCAGTTTACGAAGGACAACAACTGGAAGGCATTGGTCCGAGCAGTCATAACGGAAGTGCGATCCTGTCCCGAACGGTATCAAGAAGCGAGGGATTGGTTTCGAGAAACGACGGAGTCTGAACTCGAGCAGGCCGATCGGCTCGAGAAGATCGATTTTGTTGACGACAGGTCCAGAGTTCCACCTGGCCCACTCTCCTTCCTGATCACCAGAGTCAGGAACTGGACGCGTGAAAGCTGCCGGCCGGATCTTGATCCGATTGCCAAAGGTGCGAGAGAACGGGCTGAACAGGTAGCTCACCGGATCATCTACGTTGCCTGGCTGCTGGCGGACATCGACGCGCCGGACGTACTGCCGAAACTGCTCCCGTGGCCGGAATGGAAGTGGCCGGAGGGCGCCGGGGATACTCGATGGCGGTTGGCGGAAGACGAGCCACCATCTGGTTGGACTGATTTGGTTGCGGAAGCGATGCAGAGTCTGCCAAGCCAGATTCTATCGACGGAGATTGAAGGGACGTTGGTGAGTAATGGCAAGCCGGACAGGCGCAAAGGCATCCCGTTCAAAGAAGCGAACGTCTTGGCCCACGCTTATCTATCGCAGAACCCTGATGCAAAGGCACGCGATGTTTCTGGTCACGTCGGCTGCGGACTGGGGCAGGTGACGAAGCTGCCAGCATGGAGGGCGGTTCAGGAACAGCGCAAGAAGGGCCGAAAGCCAAAAACGCCGAAGTCCGTCT
>SKZB01000485.1 GCA_007127615.1 Phycisphaerales bacterium
AGACGGCGTGAAGGACATCGCGCTCAACGTCTTCGATGCGGAGAAGGCCTACGAACGGGCGGTCGCCAACGGCGGCGAATCCGCCTACGAGCCGATTGAGTACAAGGACGAGCACGGTACGGTCACCATGGCCGGGATCAAGACCTACGGCGAGGTGGTGCATTCATTCGTCTCGCGCTCCGGCGAGTACGAATTGCCGAAGGTCAAGAAGGGCGGCGTCTTCATGCCGAAGTTCCGCAAGTACGAGAACTTCGCCCTCAATGAATACAACCGGAAGCATCCCTGCGGCCTGAAGTACTTTGACCACTGCGTCGGCAACGTCGAGCTCGGCAAAATGAACGAATGGGTCGCGTGGTACGAGAATGTGATGGAGTTCAAGCTCTTCAAGCACTTTGATGACAAGGACATTTCCACCGAGTACTCCGCGCTGATGAGCAAGGTGATGAGCTCCGGCAACCACCTCATCAAGATGCCGATCAACGAGCCGGCGGAAGGCAAGAAGAAGAGCCAGATTCAGGAGTACCTGGATTGGCACGATGACACGCCGGGCGTTCAGCACATCGCCTTCCGCACGGATGATGAGCTTCACTCGGTCGCCGAGCTGCGCGGCCGGGGCGTGGACTTTCTGCAGATTCCCGACAGCTACTACGACATCGTCTGGGAGCGTGTCGAGAAGACGCTCAAGGAACACGGCCACGACTCGGTGAAGGAAGATCACGACCGCATCCGCGATCTGGGCATTCTCGTCGATGCGGACGATGAGGGATACCTGCTGCAGCTGTTCACCAAGCCGCTGCAGGATCGCCCGACGCTGTTCTTCGAGATCATCAGCCGGCGCGGCTCACAGAGCTTCGGCAAGGGCAACTTCAAAGCGCTCTTCGAGGCGCTCGAACTCGAACAGGAGCGACGCGGCAACCTGTAGCCTCGGCCATATCAGACCTCGACCGACAAGCGAGAATCGTGAGCCACCCAAACCGCGGGAGCCCCCCGCGGTTTTTGTGCGCGCACTCATTGAGATTTCCTCAACGCCGCCAGCAACGCTGCGAGCCGAGCCGAATCATATCGAAAAATGCCTTTCGACAACTCTGATCTCGACCCGCAGCGCGGCCCTGTTCAAGTCCGGTTCTTCTGCCGCTGCTTGATGCGGCGGCGAATTCGTTTGAAGTACATGCGGCCGAACCGGTCTTCAAGACGCGCAAGACGGCAGGTCCGCACATCGAGTGTGTGCGTACGCCGACGGGCCGACTCCACCAGCACGAACGGCAGGCAGACGTCGAGCACGCGCCGCGGCTGACGATGTTCCGGCCGGGGCAGCCAGACGACGCGGTACGGCTCGCCGCGCTCCAGATCACTCTGCTCCGCGCAGAACAGCGGCATATGCTGGCCGATCACGTGCGTCACGGCAATGTACATCTCCGAATGAATGTCTTCCGGCGCGAGCGATCGCGCCACGATACTTTCGTGGGTCATCATTTCGGGCCGCCCTTTGCGGCCGATCGGGGGATCGCGCCACGCAACCGCGTCCTGCGATCCGAACACGAAGAAAAATGTGCGGTGAACGATCAGTTCGGTCGGTCGAGTGAACCCGACGGCAGAAATGCGCCAGCTTGCGTTTCGCGTGCTGTTCCCGCAGGCCCGGCAGCTCCCGCCGCCGAGTGACTCGGCCGACCCACACATGAGGCCGATCGGAATGGATGGAAGAGGAAACGCATCGTGCACCTGTCTGATCGAAACAAAGAACAGCGCTGAACCCGACGGTCACGCTGATGAAGCTCCAATCATGCCGCGGATGATCCGACTGTCAAGCGCATCAATGCAGATATGAGAAATTGATATCGAGTCTCAGTTCCACCCGGCCGTGACCGGGTTTCACCACGGCGGCATTCCGCGCGCGAACGCCAATCAACAACCGAAGAGCGCCGATCATGCCGCACGATTGAACGAACTGACCGGTTGCTCATTCGGCTTGGCGACGAGATAGCCCTGCACATACGTCACGCCGTGCGACTGCGCCCAGGCAAGCTCTCCTTCGGTTTCGATGCCTTCCGCGATCGTTTCCACACCCAGCGACTGCGCCATTTCAAGCAGCTTCGTTGCCACCATGGCTTTGTAGTCATTCTGGTGGACGTCTCGGATCAATTCCATGTCGAGCTTGATGAAGTTGGGCTTGAGCTGGTGGATCAGGTTCAGCGAAGAGTAACCCGCACCGAGATCATCCAGCGCAACGCGGAAGCCGTGCTTGCGGTAGTACGTCAGGATCGACAGCAGATGATCCATGTTCGTCGTGCGGTCCGACTCGATCACTTCAAACACAACCTGCTCGGGGGAGATCTCTGCTTCGTTGATCGCGCGAACCGTGGACCGCAGGCAGCACGCGGGATCGTAGATCGCGGTCGGGGTGAAGTTGATGAACAGGCATGACTTCAGTGCATGGAATCGGGCGCGTTCGATCGCGCTGCGCCGCGCCGCCAGGTCGAGTTGAAAAAGCAGATCGGCGTCACGCGCCGCGTCGAAGATGCGTCCGGGCGAGATCGGCGATCCGTCCCGACCCCAGCCGCGCAGCAGCGCTTCGTGGGCGAAGATCTCGGCCGTGTCCCGGCAGCTCACGATCGGCTGAAAGTGTGAGGTCAGGCGCCCTTCCTTGAGGAGCGCAGCGAGCCATTCGCTGTTCACCCGGGCCACAAACTGGGTGAGGGTGATCACCTGCGCAACATCCCCAATGGTCGGATCGGCTTTGCCTTCCTTGAACAGCACGCGCGTGGACTTTGCTTCTTCGCCGGTCAGACATTCTTCCAGCGTCCTCAGCACCGTCGCCAGACAACCTTCCTCGATCGGCAGCGTCAGCCGCATTTCTTCGGGCGATCTGTCGACGGCCATCCCGACCTTCCGGCAGGCGGATTCGGCTTTCTTCAACGCGTGGTCAATCGGGAACCAGGCAAATAAACGGCCCGTCGCCGCGGATGTTTCGGAGATGTCTTCACAACGGGCGCACGACGGATGAACCGGTAATTGCATCGAGTCCTCCTCTGGCATCGTTCTGGATCAGCGGATTGTCGAGTTTGATCGACAACCTCGCTATTCATCGGATCGGCCACGAGTGCGATTGACCCGCCGTCAGAAAATCC
>SKZB01000264.1 GCA_007127615.1 Phycisphaerales bacterium
CCGGATCTCGTCGCGGCCTTCGTCGGTGGAGGGCTCTCGGAAGTCGATCGCCTCACTGCAGTCATCGATCAGTTTCACATCGGCCACTGAGCCCGTCCGGACGTAGACGGAAAAGGTGCTGCCCCGCCCCGGCGCGCTGTCGACTTTGATCTCACCGCCGAGCTTCGAGGCAAGCCGCTGACTGATCACGAGACCCAGCCCCGTGCCGCCGAACTTTCGCGTCGTCGAGGCATCGGCCTGACCGAAGGTCTTGAACAGGTTCGCCACCTGCTTCTCGGACATGCCGATCCCGGTATCGATCACATCGAACCGCAGCATCGGCTCGCCGTCGTCACGTTCGGATTTCAGAAATTCAACAACGAGTTTCACCCATCCGGATTCGGTAAACTTGATGGCATTGCCGACCAGATTGATGAGAATCTGCCGCAAACGCGTCGGATCGGTCTGAATGGTTTCGGGGATCGAGCCTTCCAGGCGCGCCGTGAATTCCAGTGTCTTCTCCGCGGCCCGCACCCGCATGAGCGACACCACCTCGTAGATCACCTGGCAGGGTGAGCATGCGACCTGTTCGACGTGCAGCTCATCGGCTTCAATCTTGGAGAGATCGAGGATGTCATTGATGATGGCGAGCAGATTGCTCGCGTTCCGGCGGATGACGTTGACGGCATTGAGCCGATCGCTCGTGGTCTGATCGACATCGAGCAGCAGGTCTGCATATCCGATGATCGCCATCATCGGGGTGCGAATCTCGTGGCTCATGTTCGCGAGAAACTCACTCTTGGTCCGGTTTGCGTCCTCGGCCACGACCTTCGCCCGTTCGAGTTGCTCTTCGACTTTCTTCCGGCCGGTGATATCGCGCGCGATCTTCGACACCCCGACGATTTCACCCCGATCACCCCTGATCGGCGAGAGCGTCAATGACATATGCCGACGTTCACCGGTTTTGGTGATGCGCACGGTCTCGTAATGCTCGATCTCCTCGCCCCCGATGATGCGCTGGAGGAGTCGCGGAATCTCATTCGGCATCTCAGGTGGTACCAGCATCGAGATCGACCGACCCACGGCTTCTTCTGCGGTGAAGCCGAACACCTGTTCCGCGCCGCGATTCCAACTCAGAATCCGTCCCTCAAGGTCTTCGCTGATCACGGCATCGTGGGTGTGCTCCACGATCGAAGCCAATCGAGCGTTCGCATCGTTGGCCTTTCTCCGTTCGGTGATATCAAACACGGTCGAGCGCGTGGCCGCAAAGTCGCCATGGTCATCACGGATCACGGTGGCGTTGAGCAGTACGGGAAGGATGCTCCCGTCCGTGCGCACCATGTCGAATTCGATTTCCCGAATCTCGCCTTCTTCCTTGAAGACCGGAAAGCGCTCGGCAAAGAGTTGCCGGCTCTCGGGCGTGAGGAGATCAGAGAAGTTCTTCTTCCCGATGATTTCATCGCGCGCGTAGCCCAGCCAGGCCAGTTCGGTCTCATTGATCTCGATGAAGACGCCTTCACCGTCAAGGGAGTGATAGCCGCACGGTGCGTTGTGATACAGATCGCTGATCTGATCCGCGTGCAGTCGCAAAGCGGATTCGGCGCGTATGCGGGAGGTGTCAGTCCGTCGGAGTTGATCGCCGGTCCACCAGATGAGCGCCAGAACCAGCACGATGCTCGTCGCGGTGATCAGGGAGATGCCGGTCATCTCATCAAACAAACCGATTTGCTCACCGATGACGCGCAGCGCGCTGAGGGTCGGGGGAATCACGATGACGGCGGGAACAAACCGCCGCGCCAGTTGGCCGCCCGTCGTGTCGCTGGTCATCAGCGACATGAGACCATCGTGGGGCCGTGCGACGAGGACGCCGAGCGAGAGAATCAGGAAGCACATGGCCGTGTGGACCGCCATGGGAATGAAGGACGCAATGCCGTAGAACGCCGTGACCGAGTAGGTGTATCCGATGAGGGCGAGCAGCGCGATGAGCGCGGTCGCCAGAGCGAGGATCTGGCTCGGATAGGGATGCCAGCGGCGGGGGTACACCAGCAACAGCAACGAGCAGCCCAGCAACACGAAGCACACCGCCGTGTTCGGCGCCATTCGATTGGGTTGGCCCTGCACGTCGTGATCGAGCCGGCCCGCGAACAAAAATTGATCGACATTGACGTCGATCCAGGCGAACGAGATCAGTTTGAGGAGTCCGATCGCAATCACCAGGACCGCGCACGCAATCACGAATAATCGATGACGCGGGCTGACCGATTCACGGCGTGCGATGAGCCAGAGACCGGGACTCACGAGCATGAACACCAACGCGGTCATCGGATTCATGGCGACATACGTGGGTGCCACGCGCTTGACCGCTTCAACGTCAAGCGCCCAGCCCACAAGAACCAGGACGCCGAGGACGAAGGCAAGCAGCGCCGTCAGGCGGGCCAGTCGCAGATAGCCGCTTCCCTCATCGTCACCGCATGACGTTGTCTGCGACTCGGGCTGCTCGTTGCGTGCACTCATTCGAGTCCGAAACTCCCATGGTCGTGTCCCGGAACACCTTGCTCAGTATCGGCTCACTCGCCACGACACTGAGTCGAATCTTTCGGCCGGACTTCCATTCTGATGGCAGGTGAGTGCGAACCACATCGAAGGCCACGCCCCTGGCGGGGCGGATGCGTCCGGTCAACTCGGACCCTGGCGCGACGTTCCGGCGTGTCCCGTGGGAAAGACCCGGCCCAAGCCATCCTCCCTGCTCATCACGGCTCCGATTTACCTCAACAAGGTTGGGGGAACTCCCGACGTATGTCGGGCGACGTTGGCGCCTCGGCCGACTCGATCTCCCCGTCCGGCTCGGAAGGTGAATTCTTTCATAAGGGTATCGATCGTATGGCCACGAAACACATTCTCGTTGTCGATGACATGGCCGTGATCCGGGAACTGATCGCCCAGTCACTGCGAACCGAAGGGTTCAATGTCACCACGGCCGCAAGCGGGCGGGATGCGATCGGGCAAATCAGAGAGACCCGACCGGACCTGCTGCTGCTGGACATCGCCATGCCGGAGATGGACGGGCTGCAACTGTTGCGCGCCGTTCGAAGCGACGCAACGCTTCCCCAGCCGCCGGTGATCCTGCTCACGGCACTGGATGGAC
>SKZB01000331.1 GCA_007127615.1 Phycisphaerales bacterium
GGAACAGACCGCCTGATTCACCGGATTCGGCGGCTTACCGGAACCATCGACCAGCCGGGCCGGCGACTTGTGTGCTTCTCCACGCATCTTTTGTGCTTCTCCACGCATCTTTGGCGCAAAAGATGCGGCGCAGAAAAAACGCCCGGAGGAGATCCGGGCGTTCGGGAGGGTTCTGTGGTTGCCCGGTCTCCCGGCAACTCGGTCGCAGCCTGGCTCACTTCGCCGTGTACTGACCTCGGTCCACCTTCTTGAAAACGTTCGGGTTCGAAAGCAGGGCCTGGTTCACGATCGTGCGGAAGTTTGCGCTCGTGGTCTGATAACCATCTTTCTGGACCTGCTCGGTCACATCGGTGACGGACATGGTCCGGCCGGCCAACGTCTTCTGCAGCGACTCCACAAGGTTCATGGAATTGCGCGCCCGTCGGCCCCGGCGCCGGCCGCCCGTTTTAGCGCGCGGTGCGGAATTAATCTTGCGGGGACGTCCCGGCCCGCGGCGTCGCGCCGCGCCACCGAGCGCGCTCAACTCATCTTCGATCGACGAAAGTTGAGCAAGCAGCGCATCCCGCTCACGTTCAAGCTCACCACGCTGCGCTTCGCGTCGTTCGAGTTCCGCCTGCAATTCGGATGTCGACAGCGAGCTCAGCGATCGCGCCCCCTGCTTCTTTCGGGTGGTCTTCTTCTTCTTCTTCTTCTTGCGGCCGGGCCCGCGCGTGGCTGCGCGCTTGGCGGTGGTTTTCTTCCTGCGTCCGGTCTTCTTCTTTTTTGTCGTTCGTTTTTTCTTCTTGGTTGCCATCGAACATACATCCTTATGGGTTAGAGATATCCCCGGGAAAGGAGTTTTGCGTAACGTAATTTAGCAACCTCTATCAAAAGCATCAAACCCAGCGGCAAGAGCGCGGAAGCGACCGGAATTCACGGAGCGGATGATCCGGAGGTTGGAATAAATAGACCGGATCTGATCGAACTACCTAATTTCCAGTTTCCGGCTGGTCGGAACTAAGAATCACGATCGGGGTCGAATCCCATGCGAAGGAGCAATCCTTCAAACTCATCGAAACTGAAGAAGTCGATCGTGACCTTGCCGCTGCCCCGCTTGCGTCCGGGACGAATGCTCACTTTCGTGCCGAGATGAGCGGACAGGCGTGATTCAAGATCAGCCACCGAAGGCGAAACCCGGGCCGGGACATCCGTCGGGGCCGAATCTTCCCCGGTCACGGATTTCGGGGACGCCCGGATCGCGCGCTCGAGCGCGCGAACGGACCACCCCTCCGAGACTGTGCGTTCCAGGAGGCGCGATCGGGCCGCCGGATCCGTGACCCCGAGCAACGCACGGGCGTGACCCATGTCGATTTCGCCGCCGGCCAGCGCTTCCCGGGCGCGCGGATCCAGCTCAAGCAGGCGCAGGTGGTTCGAGACCGTCGCGCGCTGCAGGCCCACCCGTTCCGCAATATCCTGATGCGAAAGCGAAAACTGTTCGTATAATGTTAGGAATGCTTCGGCTCGTTCGAGTGGCGTCAGATCCTTCCGCTGAACATTCTCGATCAGCGCCCATTCGGCGGCGATCTGGTCGGAGACATCGTGAATGACCGCCGGAACTTGAGAAAGGCCGACGATCCTGGCCGCTCGCCAGCGCCGTTCACCCGCGATAATCTCGACCCCCCCTTCCGGATCGCGCTCATCCCGGCGGATACGGACGACGATGGGCTGCATCAGACCGGCGGAGCGAATGGATGAAGCCAGTTCGTTCAACCCTTCCGGCGAAAACTCGCGGCGGGGCTGATACGGATTCGGCCGAATCTTCTCGATCGGAATCATTCGAAGTTCGGTCCCGTTTTCTCCCGTCGCCCCGTGCGCTTCCCCGGGATCGGCCGGGGAAGTGTCGGAAGAGCTTGTCGACGGCCGTATCTCACCGGATCTCAGAGGTTGCGGTGGGAGTTCAGACGGTTCATCGCCGGGAACTTCGACTTTGACGGGGGATTTGAGCAGGCTATCAAGCCCCCTCCCAAGACGCCTGCGCCCCCCGCGGGGGCGTGATTCCGAGCTCCGGGCCATGATTTGGCTCCTTTGTGCGATCACGAGTGTGGCCATGCCGGCAGACGCGGTTCCACGTGGAACCACATCTGCACCCGGACCGGCCAGGCATTTATCGCACGGGGTGCGGGAGTCGTCAACCCGATTCGGCTGGATCGGCCTCCGGAATTCGCCGATACGACGAATTCCATGGCCACGCGTCAATCAGATCCGCACCCGGCCGGCGAGGCCGTCCATGCTGAGGACAGGGCGGGCCCGCCTCGCACGCCGGTTGAATCGCACTTCGAGGCCCTGCAGGCCGCCGAACGGCGCATCGATCAACTGGAAGATGAGCTCGAACGATCATCCCGGCTTGCGGCCCTGGGAACACTCGCCGCGGGGATTGCCCACGAGATCAATAACCTGCTCTCCCCGGCCTACGCCTACGCCCAGTACGCAAGCCAGCGACAGAATGACCTTGAGCTGCTGCGGAAAGCCCTCGGGCACACCTTGCGCAGTGTCAAGCAGGCCACCAGTATCGCAGACAACATGCTTGGCTATGCGTCCGGCAACGATGATTCCACCTGCGCCGATGTCCGCGACTGCTTCGAGCAGGCCCGCGCCTGTCTGGTTCGCGATCCGGCGTCGGACGGCATGACGTTCCACGTGGAACTTCCCGATGATCTCTCGGTGGGGATGCGGCCGCGGGCGCTGCAGCAGGTCTTTTTCAACTTGATCCTCAACGCCGTGGCCGCAATGGGGACGAGCGGTGGTGGCCGAATGACCGTGACGGCCGAGCGGGATGACGACGGCGGTACGGTGATCCGATTCGCCGATACCGGACCGGGTATCCCGGAGTCAATCCGCGACGAGCTCTTCACACCCTTTGCCGCATCAAACAAAAACCGTACATTGATTCGCGGCCGTGGCGGGGGGGCCGGATTGGGCCTCTCCGTCTGTCGCATGCTGGTCGGGCAGGCCCATGGGTCGATCGACCTTCAGGAAACGTCTGATCGCGGCACGACGTTCCGGATCAAGCTTCCGTGTGCCAGTTCAGAAGAAGGCGGCAAGATAAGCTCATTTCGTGATAATAAATCACAACAA
>SKZB01000241.1 GCA_007127615.1 Phycisphaerales bacterium
CCGGCCCACGGAATCAAGGTTCTCGCCGCTCCGATGGGTGCTACAATGGGCCCATGGCTCTTCAGCAGCGCGGAAACCACCGGAAGATTTTCACGATGCGCGCGGCGCCACTTCAATATTCTCGGTGCGGATGCACACCGCCGTGATGAGACGCCGCGAGAGGTAGTCCGTCGCGGCGCGTCGAGCCTAACTCCGGTCAACTGAGTGCCGTTCCCGGCTGCGGATTCCTTCGGTGGTGTCCCGTACGCCGCCCGGTTCATCAATTGCTTCCCGACCCGAACGCACATCTGATTTTATGTCACTCCACCACAAACACCAGATCGATCGCCGACGAACGTTCGCCATCATCTCGCACCCGGACGCGGGAAAGACGACCCTGACGGAAAAGTTCCTGCTGTACGGCGGCGCGGTGGTGCTGGCCGGTTCGGTGACGGCGCGGAAGGATCAGCGGGCGACGACCTCCGACTGGATGGAACTCGAACGCAAGCGCGGCATCTCGATCAGCTCGACCGTGCTTCAGTTCGACTACCGCGGCTACCGCATCAACCTGCTCGATACGCCCGGCCACAAGGACTTCTCCGAGGATACCTACCGCGTGCTGACGGCGGTCGACGCGGCGGTGATGGTGATCGACGCGGCCAAGGGCATCGAGGCGGAGACGCGGAAACTCTTTGAGGTGTGCCGGCAACGCGGCGTGCCGATCTTCACGTTCATCAACAAGATGGATCGACCGACGCGCGATCCGCTGGGGTTGATCGATGAACTGGAGACGGTGCTGGGCATTCATGCCTACCCGATGAACTGGCCGATCGGCGCCGGGGCGGAGTTTCGCGGGCTCTTCGACCGGCGAAACAGTGCGCTGCATCTGTTTGAGCGCACGCCGGGCGGCAGTTTCAAGGCCCCGGTCGAGATCGGCACGCTCGACCATCCGATTCTTCGTGAGCGCGTTGACGCGGCGACGCTGACCGAGGCCGAAGAGCAGATCGGCATGCTCGATATCGCGGCGGCGCCCTTCGACGAGGCCGCGATCGGGGCCGGCACGCTCTCGCCGGTGTTCTTTGGCAGCGCCATGAACAACTTCGGCGTTCAATTGCTGCTCGATCGTTTTCTGGAGCTTGCCCCGCCGCCCACGTCACGTCGGGCGGGCAGCGCGTCCATCCAGCCGTCGCACCAACCGTTTTCCGGATTCGTTTTCAAGATTCAGGCCAACATGGATCCGCGGCACCGCGATCGCATCGCATTCGTGCGAATTGTCTCCGGCACCTTTACCCGCGAAATGTCCGTCACGCATATGCAGAGCGGTCGACGTCTACGGCTCTCGAATGCGCAAACGCTCTTCGGCCGCGATCGCGAGACGGTGGAAACGGCCTACCCGGGCGATGTGGTCGGTCTCGTCGGCACGCGCGACCTGCGGATCGGCGACACGCTCAGCGAAGATCAATCGATTGTGTACGACGAGATACCGCGTTTTGCGCCGGAGTGTTTCGCGTATCTGCACAACCCGGCGCCGGCGCAGTACAAACGATTCAGTCAGGGTCTCGCGCAACTGCTTCAGGAAGGTGTCGTCCAGTCTTTCGAGCTGCCGGGACGCGCGCAGCGCGTGCCGCTGCTGGCGGCGGTCGGGCCGCTTCAGTTCGAGATCGTCCAGTACCGGCTGGAATCAGAGTATGGTGCGCCGTCGCGGCTGGAACGCGCCCCGTGGGTGATGGTCCGCTGGTTCGAAGACCCTGATGATGCATTCAGTTTCGATGAACTTCATTTGGGCAGCGGCGTTGCGCGAGCCGTCGGCGCGGAGGGCGAACCGGTGCTGCTCTTTCGGGATGAATGGAGTGAACGATATTTTCAGCAGAAAGCCGAAGTGACACTCCTGGATCGGCCGGCGCGCGACCATGACCGCTTGTCCGTCAACAAATAAAAATAGGGACAGTCCCCATTTATTGCCAGGTTGACCCGCGTCTGCTTCGCTCCAACTGCCGCGGAAGGTGAAGGACGGAGGGAGGGGGCAGATGAATGAACAACTGTGCCGGCACGACGAGGCCGAGGCCGCTCAAAATGGGAACTGTCCCTATTTAAAGGGAGGCGGTTCGCGGTGCGGGTGCGGTTGGTTCGATCGCCCGTCGTTTGAAGATCGCCTCCAGCTTCGTGATGAATTGATCATGGACCAATGGCCGACCGAACGCGATGGGTTGGAGGCATTGAGGCATGGAGCGACGAAGCGACGAAGCGACGGAGGGACGAAGGGTCGGGAGGGAAAACCGCGCGTGTTCCCGAGGTACTCTTCCAAACAGAGATCGGCCGCGAACGCATCTTCCTTCGACCCTGCACCTCTTCGGAGTGACCAAGCTCTTCGTCGTCCCCGCGGTGGCGGGGACCCCGTCGGCGCGCGTGACGCTCTCCGCGCGGAGCTGAGATCCCACCGGGTGCCATCGACGCGCAAGCCTTCGGCCCGTCCGGATGACGCATGGCGCCCGCGGCTTTCCGCGCGGGAATCCCCTCCTGCTCCCGTGCGGGTTGAATCGGGCGCAGTTCCCCTGGGGATGCTGGTGGCCGGCAGCATCAGGGATCGCATCAGGGATCACATCAGGGATCACATCAGGGATCATGGCCGCCGTTGGTTTGACATCGCTCGACCTGTTCGAGAACCGCGGCGTAGCGCTCCACAATGGTCGCCCGATCGGACCTTTCCTCGATTGTGTTCTGCGCCGAGACGGCGATCATGCGGGCCTGATTGACAAGCGGGTCAAAGCAGACCGGTCGGTGGCGCAGACTGTTGATGATGGTGGCGATGAGCTCCAGCATGCGAATGATCACGGCCGGCTTGCTCCGCGCGTTCTGGCGAATCTGATCGAACGCGAGCGCAACCATGCCGGCGAAGTCCGGCCGATCAACGAGCAGGCGCAGCTCACCATCGACCTCGCACCGCTGCGTTCTGGGCAGATCACGCCGGCCGAGGTGTACGAGCGCCTCGCTCAACCGATCCAGGCAGGAGATGGCGGTGAACGGGTCGTTGAGACTCGGTGAGAGCGATCGGACCGCGATCTCCACCAACTGCGAAATGGAGAACTCAATATCCTGCTCGGCCGTTCGGGAGGACCCGATGATCACGCCGC
>SKZB01000371.1 GCA_007127615.1 Phycisphaerales bacterium
ATCTCTTCCAGCACTTCTCCCAATCGACCGGATTCCTCACCCGCCGCAATCATTTGCACCACACTCTTGGGCAGGAGGTTCGTTCTGGTCAGTTGGTACTGAATTTTCCGGCCCTGCTTGACGGAGGAGTACACGTTCCGCCACATCTTCTTGTAAATCACATTGCCCGATATGTCGCCCGTGATGGCCAGCGAGTCCAGCATCGGCACACCGGCGTTCAGCAGTTCACCCATCGTCTGCAGCGACCGGCTGACGTACAACGCCCGAAACATGCGCCGGAAGATCGGCGCGGTCAGTTTGGTCTTGTCCCACCAGAAACGACCGATCTCCGTCAACTTGACGAAGGAGACGAAGCCCACGATGGCGAGTACCATGCCGAGCAGGATGCCCAGCCAGTACACCTCGACCCACGCGGACAAGTCCAGCAGAAACGCGGTGGACCACGGCAACGCCTCTTCCTTGCCGGCAAAGACTCCGGCAAAGCGCGGCAGCACGAACTTCAGCAGGAAGATCGTGACCGCAATCGCCATCGTGCCGATAATCCCCGGATAGATACTCGCGCCCACGACCATCTTGCGCGTTTCGAGCTGCTGGGCAATGAAGCCGGCAATCCGGTCCAGCATTTTCGCGAACGAACCGGACATCTCCGAAGCGCGAACCATGTTCACGTAGAGCGGCCCGAACAGCTTCGGGTATTTCGTGATCGCTTCGGAAAACTGCTTTCCGGATTCAATGTCCGATTTGATCGCCAGCAGCACCTTTCGAAACTTGGGATTGACCACCTGGTCGGAGATTCCCTCCAGCGCCGCACGAAGGCTGATGCCCGCACGGATCATCACCGCAAGCTGCGTCGTGAAGTCGAGAATGTCGTGTTGAGACGGGCCGGATGAGTAGTTCAGGGCCGCCAGCGTCTTGTTGATCTTCTGCTGCGTGCTCGGGATCGGGATGAGCTGCAGAACGTGATGCCCCTGATTGCGCAGCATCGCCGCGGCGGCCGTGGCGTTGTCGGCCGCGAGAAGGCCCGACTGGACCTGGCCGGACGAGGTGCTTCGTGCTTGGAATCGGTACTGGGGCATGGGACGACTTCAGCGGTTCGGGGTCTTGGCGTCGGGTGCACTCACATCACATCATCGATTCACGCGGCGTTGACGGTCCGGGCGAACTACGCCGCGAGCTGGCGTTCGAGTTTCTCCGGATACGCCGCCTGGGCGATCGCATCTTCCTTACTGATGTAGCCGTTGAAAAACAGCTCCGCGATCGAGTTGTCAAGTGACGTCATGCCGAGCTGGCGATTCGTGTCGATGACGTTGGGAATTTCAAACGTTCGTGCTTCGCGGATGATGTTGCGCACCGCGGGTGTGCAGAGCATGACTTCGACCGCGGGCACCATGCCCGGTTTGTCGATGCGCCGGAACAGCGTCTGTGAGATCACCGCCTGAAGGGTGTTGCCGAGCATGGCGCGAATCTGGTTCTGCTGATTGGCGGGGTACATGTCGATGATTCGTTCCACCGTCTGCGAGGCGTTGACCGTGTGCAGGGTGGAGAGCACCAGGTGACCCGTTTCCGCGGCGCTCATCGCCAGCGCGGTCGTTTCCAGATCGCGCATTTCGCCCACGAGCACGATGTCCGGGTCCTGACGCAGCGCGTGCTTGAGACCCGAGGAAAAGGTCGGCATGTCCTGCCCCAGCTCGCGCTGCTCGATCAGGCACTTGTTTGAGACGAACGAATATTCGACCGGATCCTCGAGCGTGATAATGTGCTTCCGATAACGCTCGTTCATCGCCTGGATCATGGCGGCGAGCGTCGTGGACTTACCCGAGCCGGTATCACCCGTCACCAGCACCAGCCCGCGCGGCAGATAGGTGAGGCGGCTGATCACATCCGGCAGGGTCAGCGCTTCCATCGGCGGGACCTTGCTCTTGATGGTACGCATCGCCAGCGCCGGCATGCCGCGCTGGACGTGGGCATTCACACGGTAGCGGCACAGATCCTTGATTTCGTAGGAGAAGTCCAGATCCTTCGCTTCGGCGTACCGGCTGCGCTGCTCTTCGTTGATCATCTCCTTCAGCGCCGAACTGACACTGTCGTGCGTCAGGACCGGAAAATCCATCGGTGTCATGACGGTGTTCACGCGCATCATCGGCGCGTGGCCGCTCACCAGATGGATATCGGAAGCGTTATGTTCGTGGGCGGTGCGCAGAATCTCGGACAGTTGCATGGACAATTCCCGTTTCTCAAACGCGGCCGGGACGAACGCCTCGGACGCGTCATCGCGGTTCAGCAGGATTGGACTCTCACCAGCGATCGACCAACGATCGTTCGGTGTATCGACACGCCGGCGCGACCGGATCACCCCGGACGCGGCATTGCGCGCGTTCCGGCGGCGAACCGGCGCGAACGCCTGCCGGTTATGTGCTTTGCATCGCTTGGGGGGCCCGGGACTTCGTCCCCCCTCCTCCCCCGTCATCCATTCGCGGCCGACGGCAGGGGCCGTTTACCCATTCCGGGCCGGGCGATAGGTCGCGCGGCAACCCGGCGCTTCGGTCACGCTGGCGCTCAACAGTCCAACGCCGTCCGGTAACGTGCGCCGGATCCGCTCGCCGATTTCCCGCGCGATGAGTTCCGCCGTGGGGTTGATCTGATCAAACGGCTCGGAGTCGTTCAGGTTCGCATTCCGCCAGGGGGCGAGAATGCCGTCGAGCGAGCGTTCGATCTCGTGGAAGTCGCAGAGCAGCCCGTCCGCGTCGAGCGTGTCGCCGGCCACGACGACCGTCACCCGCCAGTTATGCCCGTGGACCGGTTCCCGCTCGCCCTGCATCTCGATCGCATGGGCCGCGCAGAATTCACGTTCGATGGAAAGTTCGTACATGCGTCGTGAGCGTACCAGATTGAGGAGAATCGGAACGAAGTCCGGCCGGCCCGTGCGCAACTCAACCGGCTGAGACCGACCTCAGCGGCACGTTGGTTCGAAACACGAACGGCGCGAGCCAGGCCAACGTGATGGCGAGCAGCGCGACGCCGAACAGAAGACTCCCGGCCACGGCCCGACCCACGGTAAACAGGTAAAGCGACCCCACGAAGACGATCCACGCCAAGAGGCAAAGCACA
>SKZB01000047.1 GCA_007127615.1 Phycisphaerales bacterium
AACTGCTCAACGTCGAGGCCAGCGTGCCGCACGCCAGGTACGCCGTTCCGGCCAGCATCAGGCCCAGATACCCGCACGCGATCTCACCGTAGTCCGGCCGGCCGTAGACCTCCAGCGCGATGACGTAGATCAGCGTCGGCGCGAGGATGGCGATGAGCATGCCCGTTGCGCCGAGAAATTTGCCCAGGACGACCTCGATCTCGCGAACCGGACTGGTCATGAGCGCTTCGAACGTACCCAGCCGAAACTCCTCCGCAAAAAGGCGCATGGTGATCGCCGGCGCGACGAACGAAAGCAGCCAGGTGCCCAGACCGAAAACGGTGCGCATCGACGCCACTTCGCCCGATCCGAATCCGGCAAGGACGAACACGCCGCCGGTAATCAGCAGGAAGAGCGCGATGATGATGTACCCGCCGGGGGTCAGAAAGTACGCGCGCAGTTCACGGCCGGCGATCGCAAGGGTCCGGTTCATGCGGCGGCCTCCTCGCGCGCCGCGGCTTCCGCTTCACCCTGCGCGACTTCCCGCACAAACAGTTGTTCGAGCGTGGCGGATTCGCGGCGCAGTTCCCGAAGCATGATCTGGTGCGACATCAGCGCGCGGGCGATGGACTCGCGCAGGTCGGCGGCGCCGGGCCGGGCCGAGACGGTGAGCCGAAACCATCCGCCCGTGAGCGGTTCCTGGCGCACGGATTCAACGCCGTCGATGCCGCGAACCAGGTCGCTTGCGTTCGAATCAGGAATCTCGAGGCGGTACTCGTCGATTCCGGATTCGCTCCGAAGGACATCGGCGATGGTCCCCTGCGCGCGGATCCGGCCGCGCGCGATGAGGATGATCTCATCGCAGGTCTGTTCAACTTCAGGGAGAATATGCGTGGAGAAAAGAATGGTTCTCGACTCACCCAGTTCGCGGATCAGCGAACGGATCTGGCGGATCTGATTCGGATCGAGGCCGACAGTCGGCTCGTCGAGAATCAGCACCGCCGGGTCGTGCAGCATCGCCGCGGCCAGACCGACCCGCTGGCGGAATCCCTTGGACAACTGGTGAATCGGCCGGCGACGCACGGGGGCGAGCTGACAGCGGTCGCAGACGTGCTCGATGGCGCGACGGATCGCGGCTCGGGGCATGTCGAAGAGTCGGCCGCGGTACCGCAGATATTCGTTGACCCGCATTTCTCCGTAGAGGGGCGCGGCCTCGGGCAGGTATCCGATTCGCTGCCGAACCGCCCGCCAGTGCTGCTGAACTTTCAGACCGTCGACGAAGACCGCCCCGTCCGTCGGGGGCAGGAGCCCGGTGATCATACGAATCGTCGTCGTCTTGCCCGCACCGTTGGGACCCAGGAATCCGACGACCCGGCCGGGCCGGATCGAGAAGTCAATTGAATCGACCGCCCGGGTGGGGCCGAAGCGTTTGGAGAGTTCTTTGGCTTCGATCATACCTGCCTTGTCGGATCGAGCGTGCATTCGGCCGCAAATCACCGTGCGGCGCCGATCGGTTGAAGCCACCATTTTCACATCTCCCGCGGAGTTCGTCCAGCGGGACATTGCACCGGATACGCCAGAATGTCTACACTGTTCTATTCTCGAGCGGTTCAGATTGACGAATACCCGTAGGAATGACTTCGACCCGCACTCGACTGATTGTGCTGAAGGGAGCCGGCGCACCCGACGCCGAGATGATCGGTGCGCTGCGAAAGGCCTTTGAGGTCGTTGAAGTGGAGGATATCGACTCGGCCCGGGCGCTGATCACCGAGCCCACCGATCGCCCGGCGCTCTGCCTCATCAGCCAGGCGAGTTCGCTGAGCCGGGCCTCCGTGCCGCGCGGGACCCTGTCGATTCTGCAGCACATCGGCGAAGGCGTCGGCGTGATCGATCCGAAGGGTGAACTCATCTGGGCCAGCTCGAAGCTCAAACGCCAACCTCGGGAGATCTGCGAACAGTTCATCGAACTCGGCCGGGAGGCCTACGAGTGGTTCCGGCGACTCGGGCCGGAGCAGAACGGCGAGCGCGATCAGATCGGGCAGCGACAGCAGTTCGGATTCGACTTCGCGCAGAAGACCTTCGAACTCGAAGTCACACCCGTCGCGGCGGAAGCCGGAGATGGTGCTCCGGAGATTGCGGCGATCATCGGCGTGCTCTGGGACGTGACCGCGAACCGGCAACTGCAGAACAAGCTCGATGCGATCGACGCGGCGGGGTCGGAGCTGATGAAAATCGAGTCCGCCACCATCGCCAGGATGAACATGGCCGAGCGCCTCAAGTGGCTGGAAGAAAAGATCGTTCATTATGTGCACGAGCTGCTGAACTTCGACAACTTCGAGATCCGCCTGCTCAACAAGGAAACCAAACAGCTCGAGCTGGTGATTGCCGTCGGCCTCGCGCCGCTCAAGATCGGCGAAGCGATGTACGCCGACCGCGACGGTAACGGTATCTCCGGGTACGTCGCCGTCACCGGCGAAAGCTACATCTGCCCCGACACGCGGGACGATCCGCTCTACCGTGAAGGACTTGACAATGCCCGTAGCGCGTTGACCGTGCCGCTGTTTCTGCACGATCAGGTCATCGGCGTGTTCAACGCCGAGTCCTACACGCCCGATGTGTTTGACGAGAACGACCGACGATTCGCGGAAATTTTCGGCCGGTACGTCGCGATTGCGATGAACATCCTCGACCTCATGGTCGTTGAACGCTACACCACCAACGAGCAGCTCGCGGACAATGTGATTCGCGAGCTGAACGACCCGCTTCACGATCTCAGTGACCGCATCGATTCGCTCACGAACCGCAAGGATCTTTCCCCGGAGGTTCGCACCGAAATCACCGCCCTGCGGGAAGTTGCGGAGAGTATGCGAAATCGAGTGGTCTCCTGCGCCCAGGGGCCGAAAACCATTCTCGGCGCGGAACAGGAGTTGCGCCGCCACGAGGTCGACCCCGAGTTGCAGGGGAAGCGCGTGATCGTCGCGGATGACGAAGCGACGATCCGGGAGACGATCTCCTCGATTCTCAGCCAGAAAGGTTGCGATGTCGTCATCTGCGCCACGGGCGGCGAAACGATTATCGAGATTGAGCGGGAAAGTGAACCGTTCGATCTCGTGATCTCCGATA